>CAYFXP010000361.1:0-4313 GCA_964346935.1 uncultured Syntrophobacterales bacterium | reverse complement strand
GGGCCCAACTGTTTGGGAATTTACTCACCTCCCTATATGGATACATTCTTCCTCCCCAGCGAACGAATGGTGCGACCGGAGAGGGGAACAGTCGGTTTTGTCAGTCAAAGCGGTGGCATATTAGTTGATCACATGACGAAGTTCGCCGAGGAAGGTGTCGGCCTGTCCCTCGCGGTTAGCATTGGAAACAAGGCTCAGATTCGCGAGCTGGACCTGCTGAGATATTTCGCATCTGATCCCGCTACGCAAGTCATTGCTTTTTACGTTGAGGGTTTTGAACAAAACGAGGGCAGGAAATTCGTCCTGGCAGCAGGTCAATGCCCAAAGCCCGTAATTGTCTTGAAATCCGGCAAAACCCCCGGCGGAGTTAGGGCTGTCTCCAGCCATACGGCCTCCATGGCTGGTGACTACGAGGTGTTCTCCGCGGTGCTTTCCCAGCATGGTGTGGTTGAAGCCAAGGATGAATTTGAGCTGGTCTCCTTCTGTGAAGCCCTCAGCTGTTATAATCAGTCCATTGAAGGCAGGGTCGGAATCATTACCGTAAGTGGAGGTCACGGGGCCCTGGCCGTTGATACGTGTTTGGCTTACGGTCTTTCCGTGCCCACATTATCGGAGGAGTCCCAGGCTGAAATTAGGGAAGGTGTTTCGCCGAGGGTGAAAGCAATCGCCTCCTATAGCAATCCTATCGATCTCACGGGCAGCGCTGTTGATGAAGACTTTATTGCCGCGGCCAAATTCCTGAGCGGCAAAGGTGAAATCGAGTGTGTCCTGATACTCCTTCTCCCCTATACACCTGGGATCACTTCGGATTTGGGAGCCCGATTGAGCCAAATCTACCGGCAAGAGGGCAAACCCTTGATCGCCTATGTGCCTCATGTGGAGAAGTACCGCATATTCATCGAGGGTTTTGAATTGAACCGGATACCCGTTGCCCATTCCATTGAGGGAGCCGTGCATATGGCTGAGGCCATGAGAAGGTGCAAACCGTGCTGAAGAAAGGGATGAGGGACATACTCTCCGCTTCGAAGGATGTAGGCTGGGTCCTAGAGCCGGAGGCTAAGCGTCTGTTTTCCCTTGCCGGCCTCGTTGTCCCCCGATTCACCTGGGCCAACACCGGTGAGGAGGCGGTTCGATTTGCCCGCAAGATCGGGTATCCCATCGTTATGAAGGTTGTTTCTCCTCGGATTGTCCACAAGTCAGACACAAATGGCGTGGCCGTTGGCATTGGCAGTGATGGGGATGCGGCCGAGACCTTTAATCGGTTTAGCCGGATGGACGGGTTTGCCGGCGTACTCGTTGAGGAGATGATTTTCGGCTTGGAATTGATGGTGGGCGCCAAGATCGACTACCAGTTCGGGGCGGTGATTCTTCTGGGAATTGGCGGGACCGGGGTGGAGATTTACCGAGATGTCTCCTTGAGGATGGCTCCCCTCCGCCAGGCCGATGTCGAATCGATGATTAAGGACCTCAAGGCATTTAGGCTTCTGGAGGGTTACCGGGGCTCGGAGCCCATCAGTCAATCCAAACTGACTAGGCTTCTTGTGACCTTCTCCGGTTTGGTCATGGGGCTTCACGAGTTTATCGAATCCATAGACCTTAATCCAGTCATCTGCTCTTCAAAGAAGTGTGTCGTGGCGGATGCCAGAATCATGCTCAAGTAGCTGCGGGATCTCGTCCCTCCCCTCTTGGTATGACCGGTCCGTTTTTTCCACTGCCCTGAGTTCTTGGGCCTTGCCGCTCATGCCACCGGTTTCGCTGCGATAATTCAATGAGATGAGGAAAGGATCGCGGGAAAGCGCTTTTAGAGATAGGGGTTTCGAATGATCGGCATCTCAACGGCTTGGCTCACCGAAAGGGAAGACATAACGGCCCAGGACCTAATCCGGGAGATCGTTGAGCTGGGATTCGGCGCGGTGGAACTGGAGTATCGTGTGAGGGAAACCACATACCGGGAAATGCGGCCTCTCATCCTGAAGGATAAGCTCAAGGTAATGAGCGTCCACAACTTTTTCCCCCTTCCCGACGATGAGCCCCTTTCAAAAGCCAGCGGCGATCGGTTTCTGCTCTCCTCTCTGGAAAAAGAAGAGAGAGATCTCGCCATAAGGATGACTATCCACGCCATGGAATGTGCAGGGGATCTCGGTGCAGAAGCCCTGGTTCTCCATCTGGGAAAGGTGAACATGGAACCGGAGAATGAGCATTTGTACGGTCTGTTCAATCGCCAACGGCTGGATACCCCCGAGGGACGCCTCTTTCTCGAGCGTAAGCTAAAGGAGAGAAGGGAAATGAGGAGCCCATACCTGAAGAGCGTCTTGTTCAGCCTTGACAGGTTGAGTCGTGAGGCTGAAAGGCGCGGCATCATCTTGGGAGTTGAAAATCGGTACCATTATCATGAGATTCCCGACTTTGAGGAAATCGACCTGATCCTCAAGCGCTTTTCCGGGAGTTCCATTCGCTATTGGCACGATATTGGCCATGCCCACGCCTTGGAACGGTTGGGTATTCTCGAACCCGGATCGCTCCTCGCATCGTATACGCCCTTTAGCGCGGGCATCCATATCCATGATGCCATCGGAACTGATGATCACTTGGCTCCGGGTGTCGGTGAAATTGATTTCCTGGGTTTGGCGGATTGGTTACGGTCTCCTACCATCAAGATTTTGGAGGTACATAAAAAATCGAACCGTTCCGAGGTCACAAATGGGATGGAGATGTTGAAAAGAATCGGGATAATGTGAGATCTTGTTCCGAAAAGGTTAAGCCCTTTCCCCAATGACGGGGGCCGGTCGGGTCAGGCGGCCCGTACGGATATTTGCGGCGTGGCGGGGAGAATGAATCGGAGAGAGGAGGAAGGAGGTGTTGGCATTGAAAAGCGACAAGGTACGAATGGGATTCGAGAGGATACCCCATCGGTCACTGCTTCGTGCCCTGGGGCACACCGCCGAGCAGATGAAACGTCCTTTGGTGGGGATCGTGAATTCCGAGAGCGAGATCAATCCAGGGCACATGAACCTCGGCAAGGTGGCTGCTGCGGTCAGGGACGGAGTTCTCATGGCGGGGGGCATGCCCGTGTTATTCCAGACCATCAATATCTGCGACGGACTGGCGATGGGCCACGAGGGAATGCGCTACCCGCTCCCGAGCAGGGAAATCATTGCCGATTCCGTCGAGGTGATGGCCCAGGCCCACGCCCTTGATGCACTGGTTTGCGTCACCAACTGCGACAAGATTACCCCGGGAATGCTCATGGCTGCAGCAAGGGTCAATATCCCGAGTATTATCGTCAGCGGCGGGCCCATGTTAACGGGGCGGGTAAAGGACCGGGTAGTTGACCTGAGCGATATCTTCGAGGCCGTGGGACTGTACAAGAGCGGAAGGATTACCGAAGAGGACCTGGCGGAATGGGAAAATAGCACGTGCCCCACCTGCGGCTCCTGCGCCGGTATGTTTACGGCCAATACCATGAACTGTCTCGCCGAGGCGCTGGGAATCGCACTTCCCGGAAATGGGACAGTACCGGCGGTCTATTCCGAGAGGTTGCGCATCTCCACGGATGCCGGGATGAAGGTCATGGAGCTGTTTGAGAGGGGAATAAGGCCCCGGGATATTATGACCATGAAGGCCTTCGAGAATGCCGTGACAGTTGACATGGCCATCGGCGGGTCTACCAACACCATTCTCCACCTTCCGGCCATTGCCCATGAGGCCGGCCTTGAGCTCTCCCTCGATACGTTCCACGCCATCAGCCAGAAAACCCCTCAACTGTGCAAGCTCAGCCCTTCGGGCGATCATTTCATTGAGGACCTCCATTGGGCGGGGGGAATCCAGGCCCTCATGAAGCTCCTCGCCGATTCAGGATTTGTCTCCCCCGATGCCCTAACGGTTACGGGAAAGGCGCACGACGTGATCTGGAGGGAAGCGGATCGTACGGTAAGGAGGAGTGATGTGATTCGCCCCCCGACCGATCCATACCGCCCCGATGGGGGGATAGCGGTCTTGTATGGAAACATCGCGCCTCGGGGTGCCGTGGTCAAGAAGGCCGCCGTGGACGACGCCATGTTACAACACAAGGGACCGGCTAGGGTTTATAGCTGCGAAGAGGACGCCGTCCAGGGTCTTCTGGAAGGTCACGTAAAGAAAGGGGACATCGTCGCGATCTTAAATGAGGGGCCAAAAGGCGGGCCCGGAATGAGGGAAATGCTCGCGGCGACTTCCATCGTTGCGGGAATGGGTTTGGACCGGAACGTGGCCCTCATAACGGACGGTCGATTCTCAGGGGCAACCCGCGGCGCATCCATAGGCCACGTATCACC
>CAYFXP010000360.1:0-3345 GCA_964346935.1 uncultured Syntrophobacterales bacterium | reverse complement strand
ATTCCTTCTCCTCTAGGATGGTGGAAAATCCGATATGGAAATATCTCCGGGATATCGGAAATATCCCCCTCCTCACCCGCAAAAGGGAACTGGACGTTGCCAAGAGGATTGAGGAGAGGGGGAAGGAGCGGAGAAAACTGGCCCTAGAATCCCCCATCGCTCGGCAAATCATATTCGAACTGAAACGGCAACTGGAAGTAAACCCGGTGAAAATGAGGGAGATTACCCGAGATGGAGAGGAGCTCACCAAGGTCTCCCCTGAGGAAGAACAGTTCCAGCGGAGACGATTTTTATCCATCGTCGAAAAAATAGAAGCCCAAGACCGTAAAAGCCAAAAATTGGGTCTTTTAAAGAAGGCAACGCCGCAGGAAGGGGAAAAGAGCACCTTGGGAAGGGTACGAAGGGCAACCGAAAACGACATTTACCGGTTGATCTGTTGTCTCAATCTAAAGGATTCTTACGTTGAGAGGATTATAGAGAGATTATGGCAGGTGGATAGGGAGATTGCCAAAGATCTGGGGAAATTGGATGAGGTGGGGGTGGAAGCACCTCAGTGGAAAAAGAAGATCGGGGAGTTGAAAGAAGTTGAATCCAGATTCCAAAAGGCCACCGGCGAAATGATCCAGGCCAACTTGAGGCTTGTGGTCAGCATAGCAAAGAAATTTACCCATCGTGGGCTTCCTTTGCTGGATCTTATTCAGGAGGGAAATATGGGATTGATGAGGGCGGTGATGAAATTCGATCACCGAAAGGGGTATAAGTTTAGCACCTACGCCTCATGGTGGATTACCCAGGCCATTACCCGAGCTCTCGCGGACAAATCCCGAACCATAAGATTACCCGTTCATTTAATAGAGACGGAAAATCGAATCCATAAGACGTCACAATCCCTCTTCAAGGAATTGGGGCGAGATCCCACCAATAAGGAGATCGCGGAGAAGATCGGGTTGCCGGTAGAGAAGGTGGATAAGGTTCTCCATATGTATCGGGAACCCATTTCCCTGGAAACCCCCATCGGAGATGAAGACAGCCGATTCGGGGATTTTATCGAGGACAAGGGAGCAAACTCTCCTGTAGAGGACGTCATCAACCTCAGGCTAACGGAAGAGGTGGAAAAGGTCCTGGCCACCTTGACTCCCCGCGAAGAAAAAATCTTGAGGATGAGATTTGGTATAGGGGAGAAGAGCGATCACACCTTGGAGGAAGTTGGAAGGGTCTTCGGTGTCACGAGGGAGAGAATTAGACAGATAGAGGCCAAGGCCTTAAGAAAGTTGAGGCAGCCTCACAGGAGCCGTGGCCTTGAGAGCTTCCACGACTAGACCTACCGGCTAAGGATCGGGGTAACTCAGGCCTCTCTGAATTCGTAGGATATTCGGCCATTGGGCAGCTCGACAGGAGTTACGTCGAGCTTCATGCCAACTGTAACCTCCTCAGCCTTAATTTCCTTGCTCAATCGACCAAATACCTTGATGTCTTCGCCAAATTGGACCACGGCAATGGTATAGGGAAGGTCTTCTTCAAAACCAGTGGGCGCATAGATCAGTGTGGAGTAGGAGACTAGTTGTCCCGGTCCTGCTATTTCGTACCATTCCATTTCATCGGAAAGGCATTTACAACAGTCGGCCCTTGGTGGGAAAAAGGACTCCCCGCATTTCCTGCACCGAGTTCCCGCAACCTTTTCCTCGTCCAGCAGCTCGACGAAATGGTCTACCTTGCTCTTGGCCGTGAAACTGACGATTCCGAATCGTTCAAATCCCATCCTCACCTCTCCCCAAAATGGTTACATTGCCATAGATGCCCACGCCCCCGATGTTATGGACCAAACCAAGGTTCGCGTTCTCTACCTGCATCGAACCGGCCTCTCCCCTCAGCTGCAGGACTATGGTTCTGATCTGTGATCCTCCCGTGGCTCCGATGGGATGTCCCTTGGATAAGAGGCCGCCGTCCACATTCGTGGGAATCTCACCACCGATATAGGTCTGTCCCTCCCTGATCAGCGAGCTCCCATCTCCTGGCTGTGCAAATCCCAGGTCTTCATAGGCCATCAGCTCAGCGATGGTGAAACAATCATGGACCTCAGCCACATCGATATCATTGGGACTAATTCCCGTCATTCGGTATGCCTGTCTCGCCGCTTCCTTGGCAACGCTCAAGCCGGTAAGCGAATCCCTACCCGCCATGTTAAGGGGAGCCGATGCGGCTCCCAAGCCGAGAATCCAGATGGGCTTGTCGGTCATTCGCACCGCCTTTTCCCCTTTGGCGAGGATGATGCATGAGGAGCCGTCGGCGTTGGCACAACAATCGAATCGCTTCAGCGGGCTGGAAACAACATCGGAACCCATGACCTGCTCCAGGGTTACCTCCTTCTGGTATACTGCCTTCTCGTTAATTGACCCGTAAGTTGCCGCCTTAACCCTAATCAAGGCCAAATCCTCCTCCCCGGTCCCGTATTTTTCGAAGTGCGCTCTGGCGTGCATGGCATAGTAGGCCGGCATCATCGTCCCGAAGGGGGATTCCCACATGATGTCCGCCCCTCTGCCCATCCTTTCCTGAGAATCCGCGGAGCTGATTTCCGACATCTTCTGAAACCCGAGGACCAGGATTACATCGTGGAGGCCCGATTTGATCAGGGAATAGGCCACGCGAAGCCCCATACTGCTGGAGGAACACACGCTTTCGATATAAAAGCTGGGCTTGGGATTTAGCCCCAGATATTCGGCCAACAGTCCCGCAGGCGTTCTTTGCTTATCGTATTCCGGAGCCGAACATATGATGGAGGCATCGATGTTCTCTGCGGTCAGGTTGGCATCTTCCATAGCCTCTCTGTATCCCTCAAAGGCCAGCTCCCTGATGGAACCCTCGTAACCTCGGACGAAGGGGCTCTGCCCAACACCAACAATGGCCAACTCTTTCCCCATGAGAATGGTCTCCTTGCAGTGTGTTTGAGAGAAAAATCACAATCTAATTGAAGATAAATTAATCCGATAATCTTTGTCAAGGAAATTGCGAACACGCTTCTGGACCTCTGGCACATCCCCAATTTCGTCGATTCCCCATAGAAATCTCGTATGCGGGCAGGATCACCGAATCTGCGTATTTCAGTTAGCAAAGGACGCACACCGCGTTGCGGTGCACGTTATATCAGGAAGAATCAAAAGATCCGAGATCTCGGGAAATCCTTGACAGCTTTTTTTGATTCTTTAGGAGAATGGCGTGTTGATTTCAGTGAACGGCGTTTAAAAGGTTTTATTTGCGCTTTGCCTTTTCCCGTAGTTCCGCTGCCGTCGTCCTGATCTCGGTCAGATCCCGCTGCATTTCACTCCAACCATACCAGAGGGCATAATC
>CAYFXP010000359.1:0-3893 GCA_964346935.1 uncultured Syntrophobacterales bacterium | reverse complement strand
CTGGGTGACATCCCCCAATGAGAACACCGTCGGCGCCATCGATAAGGGCCTTCAGGACGTAAATGGAATCCACGGCACCAGAGCACATCATGTGGATGGTCCGAATATTAGGCGGGTATTGCTGCCTCGTAGTTCCCGCCAAATCCGCTCCGGTGTAGGTACACCAATGACACAGAAAAGCGATAATTCTTGGCTCGAAATCTTCCATGATTCCCCCACTAGCTGAGCTAACCGCTAAAAGGCCTGAAGAGTTTTTAGGTTATTGCCGCATCAACCATAGCCATTATCGTAGCCTTTTCGAAGTTACGCTGTTGTGAGGCTCCATTGCGACAGACGATCACGCAGGAGCTACAACCCCGACACACGTCCTCAATAACCTCTGCCTTCCACGTCTCTTCATCCATAACCCTGGCTCCATATGGGCAGACGGAAATGCAAAGGCCACAGCCGCAGCACAATCGGTGGTTCACATAGGCTATATGATCCACCTGCTCAATTGTGCGCATGGACAAGAGCACTCCTGCCCGCATTGCCGCGGCTTGGCCCTGGGCGATGGAATCCGCAATGAAATTGGGGGAGTGACAGAGCCCACAGAAGAACTTTCCCCGGTCCACGAAATCCAGTGGTGCCGACTTTGGATTGGCCTCCATGAAGAACCCATCTGCGTTCACCTCAATGCCCATGGTCTCGGCGAGTCGCCGATTATCGTTGGGCTCGATCCCGGTGCTCAGGACCAGCAAATTCGCTGGAATCTCCACCTTTTCGCCGATGGTCGGGTCAACCATCGAAACCCCGAGGTGGCTGTTCCGGGAAATCACCTGAGGCTTACGGTTCACATCATAGCGGATGAAGATTACCCCCTTATCCCGCGCTTGGTGGTAATTGTGTTCATAGAATCCGTACGTCCGCACATCCCTGTACAGGATAAAAACTTCCATATCGGGGTGAATCTCCTTGAGCTTGAGCCCGTTCTTCACCGCATGACCACAACAGATTCTGCTGCAGTAAGGATGCTCCTCATCCCGGGAGCCCACACACTGTATCATAACCACGCTGTCGAGGTCCTTTATCCTCTCATCCTTTGCGTGAATAAGGCCTTCCAGCTCCCGTTGTGTAACGACGCGGGGATCCTCACCGTAGAGATATTCCCGGGGTTTGATCTCCCTCCCCCCCGTGGCCATAATGATAACCCCATGCTCAAGGACCTCCTCCTTGCCATCGGCGGAAACTACCGTCCGATAGTTTCCCACGTATCCCTCAAGATGTTTCACCTCGGCTTTCCTGAAAACCCGAATCTTCGGGTTTCCTTCCACCCCCTCGATGAGTTCCCTCAGGAAAACCTGGGGCGCGGATCCCTTGAGGGTATAGTAGGCATGCCGGGTATTTCCCCCCAGTTCATCCTCCCGCTCCACCAAGTCTACATCAAAACCCTGCTGGGCTAGATTCAGGGAAGCGGCCAAACCGGCTATTCCGCCTCCAACAACGAGTCCTCTTCCCGAAAGGGGACTTGACTCCTTTTTTACGGGTTGAAGCCGCCTGGCCCTCTCTACTGCAACCTCCATAAGCACCACTGCCTTATGAGCAGCCTCCGAAGGATTCTCCCCATGGACGAACCCACATCCTTCCCAAATATTGGCGTACTCGATCAAATGGGGATTGAAGCCAATCCCCTTTGCCATCTCCTCACAGTCGCGCTGGATCGTGCGAAGGGAGGGAGCGGCCACGACCAATCGATTGAGCCCATTTTCCCCTATGCGACGCTTCATCAGATCAAATCCTTCTGATAGGGATGGAGCCGAAATCTCCTCCACGAGCACCACGTCCCTCAGTGTCTGAACATGGCCGATCAATTCCTCTGCTGCAAATGTATCTGAAAGGGGATGATTCCGAGACAGGAAAAAGGTCCCTATTTGTGGGGGGCCTTCTCCCAGAGTCCCTTCTTCAGGATACGGCTTAACCTCCCCTCCCTTTTCCCCAACTCCTGCCAGGAGGGTGGCTACTTGCGCAGCAGCGCTAGCACCCTCAACCACCGTCTCCGGGATATCCCTCGGTTCCCGAAAGGTTCCACCGACAAAGACTCCCTGACGGGATGTCTGAGTGGGAGTAAATTCCTCCGTCCGACAGAAATGGGACTCGTTGAGCTCGATGCCCATCCTCTTGGCCAAATCCTTCACCTCATCGCTTACCACGAACCCCGTGGAAAGGACGATTAAGTCGAACTCCTCTTCCCGACACTCCCCGTCTTCCGTAACATAGGACACCAAAAGATCCTTCGTCTGTTGAAGCTGTTTCACCGTGGAGACGGCGCTCCGCCTAAAGCCTATCCCATACTGGGCCTTAGCCCTCTCGTAGTATTGCTCATAATCCTTCCCCATGGGCCGAATATCCATGTAGAAGGCCGTTACCTCGGTCCCCGGGTTCCGTTCTTTGGCGATCATCGCCTGTTTAATGGCATACATGCAGCAAATGGATGAACAGTGGGATTGGCCGCAGGAGGGATCCCTCGAGCCAACACACTGAATAAAGCCTATTTTCTTGGGCACCCGTCCGTCAGACCGCCGCATGGGCATGCCTCCGCTGGGGCTCGAAAAGCTCAGCATTCGTTCGAACTGGATACTGGAAAAGACATTCTCATATCTTCCGAAACCGTATTCCCCCTTCAGCTCTGCTCCAAAGGGTTCAAACCCGATCCCCAAGACCACCGCCCCCACCGGTAACGTATGCTGCTTCTCAACCATCTCCAAATCGATGGCTCCGGGGGAGCAGGCTGTCACACAGTCGCCACATCGCGTACACGTCGCCGAATCTATGACATAGCACCCCGGGATTGCCTGCGGAAATGGAAGATAGATGGCCTTCCTCTCCTCCAGCCCCCCTCCGAACTCCCTGGGAACTGTAACGGGACACACCTCAACGCATGATCCACAATTGGTGCACTTGTCCGGATCCACGAAGGTGGGGCTCTGAGTGATTGAAACCCGAAAGGCTCCCGGTTCTCCCTCAATCCCGTTCACCTGGCTCGATGTCATGAGCCTGATATTTTCGTGGAGCTGGCTCTCGTATATAGGGCAAAAGGCCGGGGGTGAGGGGCTCATAAAGCACACGCCGCAGGAATTCGTTGGAAAGGTCTTATCGAGCAATGGAAAGTAGCCGCCTATCGCCGGAGAACTGTCCAAGAGGTAAACCTGAAAGCCCTGTTCGGCCAAGAGCAGCGCCGATTGCATTCCCGCGATTCCCGCTCCTATCACCAAGACGTCTCGGCTTTTTTTTCGCTTTTTCCCTTCTGCCATGAAATCAGCCCTCAAATACCATCGCCCTGGCGGCCCTCCTTTCCCCTGCTACAGGTTTAGAGAACCAAGTAATGCAGACGGATTAACCATATGCTTGGCCCACCACCGACCTCCCTCCAGGCCGAAGGCGACTCCCATCAACTCAGTGAAATAGAAAACCGGCAAGCCGAAGGCATTGACGTCTTGTCTCATCTCCAGGTTTATTTGGCAGAGGCCACAAGAACAAACGAGACATTGGGCTCCAGCTTCCTGAGCCATTCCCACAATCTTGTTCACGAGCTTCATAACGGCATCGCCGTGGGTCAAGGCCAAGTCGGCCCCACAGCAATCCGTTTTATATGACCACTCCATGGGCGTCGCGCCCAAAGTTTCCATGAGCTCATCCAGGTACTGGGGATTTTCCGGATCGTCCAATTGCGTTGTCTTGGGGTGACGAACCAATGCACATCCATAGTAGCAGGCCACCTTCAATCCGGCGAGCGGCCTCTGCACCTTCTCCCTGATTCTCCTGAAACCTATCCCGTTGACCACTATGTCGATGAGGGCGCGGATCTTCAAATCCTCCCGATAGGTGAAGCCGATGGTGCTCTCAATCTCTCTGCG
>CAYFXP010000358.1:0-5592 GCA_964346935.1 uncultured Syntrophobacterales bacterium | reverse complement strand
AAGAAAATTCGAGCGGTTTAAAGCGGCGATTCCTGTAACTATCGGCCTGATCGATCTAAGGGGCGGAAAACCCGCTCAGGCCCAGTTTAATGGGTTCACCACCGATATATCGATGGAGGGGCTCGGCCTGGAGCTGCATTACCCGCCCCCAGAAATCCTTTTCTTAGCACCGAAATTGACGGGAAAGGACAAACAATTCGATTTGGAGTTCAACATAAACTTAGGAGATACAGACGTATCTGGTGTTGGGGATATCAGGTGGGCACGCATAGACTCCCCCTCCATATTGAAAATGGGGGTCTTCTTGAAGGAACTGACCGACACTGAAAAGGAAAAGTGGACCAATTTCGTGATAAGCCAAACGAAGCGCATTTCTCGGCATGTTTCACGCCTTCGTGGATACGGCAGACATACCTTGGTAATATTCCCCCTCCTTATGCGGGATCTGATCGCCTCTCCTTTTTCAATAGACTATATCCTACCTGCCCTAATTTTAAGCAGTTCTGCAGTCGTCTACTGGCTCGTTGAAGTTAGATTTTACCACGTCTTAATATCATGCGGAATCAGCACGAGCGTAATCTTACTAACCAAATCCAGAATCTTTTCGAGAGAGCCGAAGCCAAGATCCAAAATTCCAGAATGGTTTCTCCGCAAGTTCTTTCGGAGGTTGGGTCGGAAACCTTTGGGGGAACTCCCCTAATTGAGGGAAGTTGGACTACTGTTGCTCCTGAATGAATCGGTTAGAAAGGACGGAAAGATGGCCTTAAATGTTCACGAAGTTGAAGTGACCGATCAAAATGCCGCGGAATTCGCAACCAGGAGGACAAAGGATACGGTCTCTCCTGCCAGAAGTACAAATTCAGAGTTCTTAGCTCCAAGAGAGGCTGCAAGACTCCTGGGTGTAACCTATCAGACGGTTAAGAACTACATCTACAAGGGAAGGCTCAAAACGTATAGGACCCCCGGCGGGCATCATCGCATCCGCCGAGAGGACCTCATGAAATTGGGCATCCTCGAGGACGGGCCTTCCAAGGAGGAGATGGCGCAAAACTATAACGAGCTTCACCACGGTTATATCAAAACCCTTACGGCCTTGACCGATGCCTTCGATGCACGGGACGGGATCATCTCCGGCCACTCCAGGAGGGTTTTCTTATATGTGGCCATCATGGCCGATGCTATGGGGATCCCTGAAAAACAGCAGGAGGAGATCAAATTGGGGGCCCTGCTGCACGACATAGGCAAGGTCTTCATAAGCGAACACATCTTGAGCAAGCCAGGGAGATTGACCGACCAGGAGCACTATTTCATTCGCCAACACCCGGAGATGGGCGAGAGGATAGTAAACGACGTGGAATTCCTCCAGGGAGTAAAGCCCCTGATCCGACATCACCACGAGCGATTTGACGGCAAGGGGTACCCGGGTGGCCTATCGGGCGAGGAGACCCCCCTGGGAGCAAGAATGATCGCCCTTGCAGAGGCCTTCGATTGCATCATCTCCGATTGCACATTTCAGCCTAAGAAAGGCTTTGATGAGGCAGCCAACGAAATAGGGAGAAATGCCGGGACTCAATTCGATCCCGAGATGGTAAGGATATTCTTGGAGGAGGTTGTTTCAAGGCTGCGTGAGGACGGCATAGAGTAATGGGCATAATCTTGCTTTCAATTAGCACGTTAATCTGGATGATGCTCATTATTGCAATAGTAGCTCAGCCTGAGGATGCAAGCCGTATGATATTGAGTGGATTACTCTTAACCATCATTCCCACAGGGATTGGCATTTATTCGGTGAGGCGTGGCAAAGTGAGGCGCAAAAGGAGAGTATTTTATGGGTGAAAGGAAATCACGTACTACACGTATGCGTTCAAAACTCGCATGAGAAAGGAAGACAAAAAATATGACATCCATCACGCATCGGCAGGTGACTCAACCTGGTTAAAAGACGCGCTTCAAGGGCTTTTCCTACCAAGGAATACTACATGAAGAGGAAAACCCGAAAGGTTGAGTGCCGCACGTTTAAAAGACTGGAGGCCCCCATTCCATTACGCATAAGGCTGTTGGGAACAACCAGATGTCCCCGGCCTATCAATGCCGAAACGAAAAATGTCTCCCTTGAGGGCCTGTCGATAGAACTCCATACAATTTTGAAAAATGGGAGCCTCTTGATTCAAGAAGGAGAGGAACCGATAAAGCTGATTCCCTTCTTAGTGTTGAGCGAAAAGGTGGTAGCATTGGACATAAAGGTACCTCCAATAGGCGAAAATATCAGGGCGATAGGGAGAGTGATATGGTATGACTTCGGCTCAAAGGATAGTTCATATTATTTTAGGGCAGGCATCTTCCTGGAAAAAATGGAAATTGAGGATAGAAAAAAGTGGAAAGAATATATCGGATTTATAAATCGCAAAAATTGATGCTAGATTACCCACGCAGCACAACCTCGGAACGGAACACTAATTCGGTCCTTAACCACTTGACCAACTTTAGGCCAGAGGGAAGCGAGCCCAATGAAAACCCGGCAGACCTTCAGGAGACATTCGCATTACCTTGTGGCCTTTTTTTATTTGAGCAAGTTTTCAATGGGAAGTTCAAAAGTGAGGTGGTGAAATGTCAAATTTTTCCAAGGGATGCCATCAAGAGCCCGACGCTTCAAGAGTCTATGAGGCCTTAGGAATCATAGCGCGTATTGTCATCTCACAGGAAATCGAGAAGGGGGGGAAAAGTTTTGACTACTACGATGCCGTCGGACCAAAAGCCCATGAGACCATCGCAAAGAAGGGGGTTAAAATCTCAAAGGATGACTGTTTCAACTATGCGACGTTCAGGGTTCAGGGTCACTTCATCGTGGTAGCCACGGCCCTACCTGAATCAGGGATGAGGGGGAAGATCATTTACGAAAGCAAAACCGGGAAGTGGGCGGGAACCGAGGATATTCGGCAAGGATTGCTACGTTAGATTGCAACGAGAAAATCACCAGGTCCATCTCGAATCGAAGCGAAAAAACAGGAAAAAAATCCTCAATGGAGGACGAGTGAAAGGCTTTCCACAAACACTGGCAATCCTTTTCACAATGAGCGCAAATTCTTATGGCTTAAGAGGCCGTAGAGTTATAGGTTTCATCTGTTTATCTATAGTAGTGGCTGGCTTTTGGCATAGATGAAAACCGTCATGACTCCGGAATTTCATAGAACCGCTTTACATCTGGCAATTGAATCGCGAAGATAATTGATGTTAGTCGGGGAATAAAGATGTTTGCGATAATGGAAAACCTTTGGCAAATTCGTGATCACCTCAAGAAAGATGCTACCGGCTATCAGCAGATCTTGAAGCTACTGTCGGACACAGAAAGTAGAATGTGGGACAAGATTAGGCGGATGCAACTGCAGGTGGACCGATGCCAATACGCCAGAAAAGAAATGTGTGAGATGTGTCGAGTGATAATCGAAGGAGGGAGAGAAGAAAGGTAGAAATGGAAACAATTATCGGGTTTCTCCTCATTAATCATTCCCATAGCAGCTGCGGCGGTTGCAGCGCACTCATTCCTTGATCCCTGTGGTCTTGATCCCATATTTCAAGTGGGGCAGGCTGTATGGTCATTCCGCCGAGTCTTTTGCCCCAGGAGTATGCTAATCGGGTAAAGACAGATCGCGGGACAGTCGGAAGCTAGCGTATCTTTTCCAACCGGGTAGCCACCTATTGCAAGGCTTTGACCGCTTCAAGGCTACTTTGCTTTTGGAACAAATAATCATTTGAAGGTATCCCCTTAAATCCTGTTAACACCCGTTAAGGTCTGTGCCCTTCGGCGGATTATATTGAACATCTCGCATCCTTGTTCATTCCATTCCCAGCATGATCTCCCCAATTTGCCATCCCTGAAAAAGCTGGCATCGTACTCGCGAGTCAAGGCTTACCTCTCTAATTTTGGCCAGAGGTTCGGCGCAAGGGTAGTCAACCCATTGAAACTTGAGGATCTCGAAGAGTACCTGGATCAGCGCGAAGAACAAGGGGCCAGCCCTGCAACCATCGATATGGAGCTATCCATCGCCAAGACAATGGTTACCAAGGCGTTTGACAATGAGAAGGTTGACGGAAAAGCCCTCAAACCGTTCAGGCGAGTCAAGCGGAGACTGAAGAAAGGCAACAACGCCAGGGGGAAGACCTTAGATTTCACCGAGTATCTGAGGCTTCTTGAAGTTGCCCCACCCCACTTGAAAGCCCTCGTGATTACGGCTTTCAACACGGGGATGAGGAGCGGGGAGTTGATGAATCTTCAGTGGTCCCATATCGACCAGGATAAATGGTTTATCCGTCTGCCAGCGGATATAACCAATGAGGAGAGAGCCAAAACTATCCCGATCAATCACCATGTAAAAGAGATCTTGGATGCCCTACCCCGCCATTTGCATCACGATTTTGTCTTCACGTACGAAGGGCATCCCACTACCCAAAACTTCAGGAAATCTCTGAGAACAGCTTGTAAAGCTGCCGAAATTCCTTTTGGAAGTGATGAGCCACACGGGTTCGTATTCCACGATATCCGAAGCACCGTCAAGACCAATATGCTTCGGGCGGGATTGGATAAGGCGATGCGGGAAGTAATCCTGGGCCACAGCCTGAAGGGTATGGATGCCTATTATCTGAAGCCTACGGATGAGGATTTGACTGAGGCGATGAACCGATATACAGTATGGTTGGATGAACAACTTGCCAACACCCGACAAAGAGAGGCTCTTGAAAGCTGAAATGGCTTAATTCTGGTGGCCACTACAAGTCGTTATGGATTCAAAAGTAGCTATTGATTCAAACTGCCTATCGTACCTTGTGGATGCCATTCATTTAGGCCGGAAACCTACTGGTAATCAAGCAGACGAGAAAATTGCATTATTCAGAATTTATCTATACCGCAGAGAAACATTGCGTGTGCCACCCGCTGTAAAATCGGAATATGAGCGGATAAAGGATAAACAGTACAAGGAATTGCATGATAGTATACATATGATCCTTCTCGAAGATGTGTTTCTCTCCTGTGACCCTGAGGTTTTGGAGTCTTGCGTGCAAGAATACTCTGTCGTTCATCCAGGGAGAAAGGAAAGGATAGATTGTCAAATTGTGGCAGAAGCTGAACTCGGAGGATGTCACTATCTACTCACGTATGACTATGACCTCTTATCACATTTGAAGGGGAGAACGCATAGAATTGAATTGATGACACCCACTAAGTTTTGGAATGTTCTTGAAATTCCGCACGGAATGAATCCGCCCTATGTTCCACACCCAACGAATCCTTACTCAAAACAAACTTGGTGGATTTGGTGACAAGAGCTAACGTTCGCTATAGCCGACAACGAAATAGACCTATGCTTGCGAAAGTGTTACCCAAAACCTTGCCCAAGAACTAAAAAGGAGCTAACCATTATCGGCTAACCCCTTGAAATCATTGGTACCCCCGGCCGGACTCGAACCGGCGACACAGGGATTAGGAATCGTGTGTTTTTTGGCTACTGGGCTACGTTTACGGGATATCTTCAACTATCTTTCAACTACTCACCCCTCGCTGCCGATGGATTTGACTCCGAATATAGGAGATGAAAC
>CAYFXP010000357.1:0-8169 GCA_964346935.1 uncultured Syntrophobacterales bacterium | reverse complement strand
CAAGCGTTTGGGCCTCCTTTAACCCAGAACTGGGTTTTTCTCGCTCGTGGCCTGGGAATGGTTTATCGAAAAAATATAATTCGCGCTCAGAGCTCGTTTTTCCGTCCTCCCAGAGATTGCTCCATTTGAACTTTGAGCTTTGAAATTTGAATTTTCTGATTTAACAAATAAAAACCAATCAAACTAATCCAACCAACTCATTGCCATTTGACACTGATTCTCACGATTCGTGTCCGTTATCTTTTCCGTACGCACACATGACGCGGATCACGGTCATGTCAGTCAAATGACGGCCTCTTTATGCCTCTGGGCATGGCACTGGATGTTCACCCCCAGGGGGAGGCTCGCAATATGACACGGCATCATATTGATGTGCACCGCTAGGGACGTAGTCCTTCCCCCCAGCCCTTGGGGCCCTATTCCCAATTTATTGATCCTGTCCAAGATTTCCCCTTCCAGCGAAGCCAGTTCCGGATCCGGATTTTCGCTTCCAATGGGCCTCAAAAGGGCCTCTTTAGCCAAAAGGGCGGCATTTTCGAACGTTCCCCCTATCCCCACACCTATAATGGTAGGAGGACATGGGTTCGAGCCAGACTCCTTGACCCTTTGAACCACGTACTCTACGATCCCTTCCTTTCCGGCCGCCGGAGTGAGCATGGTCACCGAGCTCATGTTCTCGCTGCCTCCCCCTTTGGGGGCAACGATAAGCTTCACCTTATCTCCGTGAACGATCTTCACGTGTATGACGGCGGGTGTGTTATCGCCCGTATTCGCCCTGGTGAAGGGATGGCAGAGGGATTTTCGTAGGTATCCCTCTCCGTACCCTTGCTGTACCCCTTCGTTTATGGCGTCATTGAGATCTCCTCCAACGAGGTGGACGTCCTGTCCTAATTCGACGAATACCACTGCGATGCCCGTGTCCTGGCAGATTGCAACCCTTTCCCGCCTGGCGATGGACGCGTTTTCCTCCAATTGTTCCAAGATCTCGACTCCAACGGCAGATTCCTCCTCTGCCTTGGCCCTCTTAAAGGCATCCAAGACATCCTGTCCCAGATCGAAATTGGCCTCCATACACAGCCTCTTCACCGTTTTGCTTATGACACCGACATCAACCTCCCTCACCACTTACCCTCCTCATCGACCTTCATAATTTAAGTGCCGCAATGCTTTTTTTGACGCTCTCCGCGGATGTGGAGACAAGTTTCTTTTCCTCCCCGGTCAGTCCCAGCTCGATGACCTCTTCCACGCCGCTTGCCCCCAACTTGACCGGAACCCCAAAGCAGATATCCGAGAGGCCGTACTCACCCTCCAGATAGGCACAACAGGGAAGGATCCTCTTCTTGTCCTTTAAGATGGCTTCCACCATTTGGGCGGCCGCCGCCCCAGGGGCGTAATAGGCGCTTCCCGTCTTGAGGAGGGAGACGATCTCACCACCGCCCTTTCTCGTCCTTTCCACCAGTCGATCAATGGTTTCTTGAGGGAGGAGCTGGAGAATGGGGATACCGCTAACGGTAGTATACCGGGGTAGGGGGACCATTTCATCCCCGTGCCCTCCCAAGATCACGGTCTGAATATCCTCGACGGAGACATCTAGTTCCATGGAGATAAAGGTCTTAAACCGGGCTGTGTCGAGGATGCCCGCCATCCCCATGACCCTCTTCTTGGGGAACCCGCTTCGTTTCAATGCAAGGTACGTCATCGTATCGAGGGGATTGGCCACCATGATAAGGATGGCATTGGGGGATTTCGCTACCACCTGGCCAACCACTGACTCAATAATCTTCTTGTTGGTGTCCAGCAGATCTTCTCTGCTCATCCCCGGCTTTCGGGGAACCCCTGAGGTGATGACAACGACATCGGAATTAGCCGTCTCGTCATATCCCATGCTTCCAACGATGGCGGAATCGAATCCCCCAATGGGAGCCGATTCAAGCATATCCAACCCCTTTCCCTGGGGCAGGCCGTCGATGATGTCCACCACAACGACATCGCCTACCTCCATCTCCGCGACCTTATTGGCCACCGTTGCTCCCACGTTGCCTGCTCCAATCACCGAAATCTTATTCCTTCCCATGGTGTCCCTCCTTTGTCTTGGTTTCCCTATCTTAAGACGGCATCAGGATAGGGAACGGTATATCCCCTCGAATGATATCCACAGGATCTTCGCACAATCAGCTCTGGCTCCAACGTAATCTGTCGTGTTTGATCCCCATCCCTCCCCTCAATCTTATCGATGAGGATGTGGACCGCAATAGATCCCATCTCGTATTTCTTTTGGCCGATGGTGCTCAGCTCAATGCTTTTCATCGCGCAGAATGTTATATTGTTAAATCCAATCAGGGCAATATCGTCGGGAACCCTGAGGCCCGAATCGAGAACAGCCTCGTAGGCACCCAGGGCCATGTAATCGTTTACGCCGAAGATAGCGCTGGGAGGATCTTTCAGGTTGAGAAATTTCCTCGCAATCTCATATCCTGAGGGTTTCAAGAAATCGCCTTCCGAGACGAGGAGGTCAGCCGGATTCAACCCATATTCGCTAAAGGCCTTTCGGGCTCCCTCCAACCTCTCCACCGCGGCCGAGGAGTCGGGAGATCCCGAAATGATCCCTATTCGCTTGTGCCCCATCTTGATGAGGTGTTCAACGGCAATGAAACCCCCCTTCGCGTTTTCAACGACGACATAGTCAGTCCTATCCATCACGGGACTCCCATAAGACCTTCGGTTCACGAGGATTAAAGGGAACTGTTCCTTGACAAGCCTGGTTATATTCGGGTCATGGGTATGAGCCGATGTGAAGATAATGCCGTCCACTCCCCGGCTCCGGAGCATGTCGATGTACAGGCGCTCGAGGGAAATGTCGAAGTTTGTGGAGCAGAGGAAGATAGTGTATCCGAGGGACCTGGCAGTATCCTCGATCCCCTTGGCCAATTCCGGATAGAAGGGATTGACAATGGTGGTGATAACCAGTCCTAATGTCTTCGTCCTCCCTAAGACTAAGCTCTGGGCTAATACATTGGGCCGGTAATTGTATTTCCGCGCGATTGATATGATCCGCTCCTTGGTGGACCTGCTTATCCTCGGCTTATCGTTCAGGGCCCTATAGACGGTTGTGTGGGAAACCCCCACCACCTTTGCTATGTCCTTTATGGTCGTATATCTTCCCATTTGCGTTAACGTTAACTCAACCTCAACCCAAAGTCAATGGAAAAATCACCTTTTTCGTGGGCCGAGATCACATTCCTCCCGTGCACCGTCCCCGGTTCCTACCTCAACGTCCCCACGTAGCGCGTGGTCAACTGCCTCTTTCTCACCAGGGGGTTGGAATAGTCCGGCAGGAGCAGGGGAGAAACCCGATGGTGATCCATTCCCGCCCCTTCCAATTCCCGGTGGTATGATCGGACATGATCCAGGGTCAGCCTCCTCTCCTTTGGCCTCTCCAAAGCGTATACGGCCGCATTCCTGCCCGCTATCCGCCCAAAGACCAGCACATCCATGAGGGAATTGCCCCCCAGGCGGTTTTCACCGTGAACTCCCCCTCCCACCTCCCCGGCGATGTACAGTCCGGGAACGGAGCTCTCGCACTCCTGGTTATATTCCAGGCCCCCATTCTGATAGTGGAGGGTGGGATAGACCAACATGGGCTCCTTGGAGATGTCGATTCCATACCGTTTGAAGACGGTGTATTTCCCCAGGAAGTCCCGTTGCACCGTGCCCTCGCCGTACATGATCTCGATCATGGGGGAATCCAGCCACACCCCGACCTTTCCCGTGGGCGTTGGAACGCCCTTGCCTCTATCCGTGCACTCTCGAATGATGCACGCCACCTCCACATCCCTCGGTTCCCGCTCGAAGACAAACTGCTCCCCGTCGACGTTGACCACGTTCGCCCCCGCCCCCCTGAACTTCTCCGTGATCAAGAGCCCCTCGGCCTGTTCCGGGAAGACCGCCCCCGTCGGATGAAACTGCGCCGTATGGAGGAAACAGAGGCCCACCCCGGCCCTGTACGCCATCACCAATCCGTCCCCGGTGGCACCGTAGTGGTTGGTGGTCATAAACCCCCGCAAATGGAGCCGACCGGATCCTCCCGTAGCCATCACCACGGCCTTCGCCTTTATGATGAAGTACTCCTCCGTCTCGAGGTTGTAGTGAATCGCCCCCGCACAATGGCCGTGTTCGTTCAGCACCAGCTCAACCGCGGGAACGAACTCCAGGACCCGTATATCCTGGGCCCTGTTCCACGCCTCATCCCGAAGCGTCCTCATGATCTCCGCACCCGTGATGTCCGAGGCGAAGTGAACCCGTTTGCGGGAAGTCCCGCCCAAGTGGACTAACTGGAAACCCCCATCTGGGCCTTTGTTCAACATTACCCCCAGCCCTTCAAGCCACTGGATCACCGCAGGGGCCTCGGTGACCAGGCGATAGACCAGCTGCGGGATGTTCTTGAAGTGCCCACCACCCATGGTATCGAGATAGTGGTAGAAGGGGGAATCCCTTCCTGCCCTTTCCGCGGCCTGGATTCCCCCCTCGGCCATCATGGTATTGGCATCGCCGTGCCGAAGCTTGTTCGCGATGATGACCTTTGCCCCGTGTTCCTGGGCCACCAGTGCGGCGGCAGTACCGGCCCCGCCCCCACCGATGACCAATACGTCAGTTTCATGAGCCACCTCGGAGAGATCAACCACCTCGGGATCAATCCGGCTCCCGGCCTCCAAGAGGTCGACAATCTCGTGGTAAACGGAATAGCCCTTGTTGGGCCCCACCCGAACCTCCCTTCTGGACTCCTCCTGATAGTCAGGATGATATGCCCTCAAGCGTTCTTGCCTCTCCGCGAGGGTAAGGGACGAGAACTCCTCTCCCTTGGCCTTTCGCTCCAGCCTTCTCGGCCTCGTCTCCTCCACCTTCCGTACCCATTCCCTCAGTTCAGGTGTGTACGCCATAGTCCCTTTCCCAACATTACATTTTATATCATGAGCCCACGCAAATTCACGTATCCCTGGGGGGTCTTACTTCAACAGGTGTTGTCCAAGAAAGAGAAGGTGGATCGCTTCTCTCGCTCCAAATAAGGAATAAAAGCCGAATTCAGGCAGTAGGAGGTCAACTTAAGCAATTAAGGACAAGGTAAGCAGTGAAACAACCATGCAGGCCTTCCCTATATGATCGCCTTCTGGAGGATTCGTCCCCTCTTTCTTTCTCACTCTCGAATGAGGCCTTCCTCGGCTGCTCATTGGAGGACAATTACCGCCTTGAACCTTGCGATATGATGCGGTTAAATCCCGATGTAGGCCCCTCGGATCTGGGGGGATTTCTCTATCTCTTTGTAATTATTACTATTTCTTAAATGTTCATTGTTTCCTTGACGGGGGAATAGAGCATGTCCCTCTCTCCTGAATCGCCCTCAATGACAAATGAAGATGTGACCCTACCCACTTTTTATAGATGACCCCCCTGTTCTACCCTCTCTACGCCATTACTTTATTTGAACCAGAAATATCTATCCCCAAATGTCCCCGATTATCTCTTCAAGGCCCAATCGCTTCAGAGTGCTCCTCCAAGGCTTGCCCGTCTTCTCGTCCCATCCCATAAGCCGGTAGTACTCATTTACCATCCCTCTCAAGTAGGGAGCTATAGGGTGACCTGCAAATTGCCCATCCATCTGTCCTTCAATGAGCCTCTTAGAAACGGCGTAGTCATCTTCCGGTGTCAGCCCATGCCTCACGGCAAAAGCACGCTCAAGATTGAGCATTCTTTCCCCAGACTGAAGAAGTTCTTCCCGACTGAAATCCCAACCTGTAACCGCTGAAATCATGGTGGCTGAGAGTTCAAGTCCTTGGGGATTTCCCCAAGTGCTGAACCAGCAAACACCAGTGCTATCGTTGGCAAATTTGGTTATACCCGTCTTTCTGACTTCCAAAGGTTTGCTTCTGGGTTCCCGCGCTGGTGTTCTTTCGGCATATCCGGAGTCCGGGTCTGGCCTGGTGAGATCAGCTCCAGGCGCAGGCCAGCCTGAACCAGAGCCGACAATCTGTCCCAGTAGTGCGCCCCAGCCTCGTCTCCAGTCGTGAAGGTTCATGCCCGCCCCCTTGATATGAACGGTAAAACTAGGGGCGTCACCACCGATAATTTCGGCGGCCGCCTTCGGTCCACGAGCTAAAATGTCGCCAAAGCCGTCTCGTGCCACGTATTTTCTGACCATCTTCTCAACAACTCTAGCGTCCCCCCATTTTAACTCTAACCCGTCAGTGTCCGCCTTAGTTATGAGACCCTTCTGATAAGCTTCGAACGCCATAGCTATAGTACAGCCGGCGGTGCTCGTCTCTATACCCAGACGATCAAAAAGGTCAGTGAGATAGAACACGTCACCGAGGTCGGATATCCCAAATATCGATGAGGCACCCTCCACATTTTCGCCACCCCCACACAGCGAAGCCACGTAGCCTTTGCGAGGACCTTCGCGGATTTCTAAGTCGTAACTACAGGCAATAGGACATCGATAACATGGCCTAGGCGTTATTTTTTGCTTCGACCATCCATCACCGAATCTATCCAGTATGGTAGTCTGCAAATTGCGGACGCAAAGACCGTATATAGACTTTATCCCTTTATAGTCTCCTTTTGGAACCCCCCCACGCCCCAGGCGAGACCACGGGGAATCCGGCCCGTAGTTGAGTGACTCTCGCCATCGTTTGGCCACTTCTCGTACAAGATGTTTGTTAACAACCGGTACTTCTCTGTTGCCGTACACCGCGATGGCCTTCAGTTGCTTTGACCCCATCACCGCGCCCAGACCACCATGAGACATGGAATGATTATAGTCGTTCTCGATAAGTGCACCGGCACACATATTTTCCCCAGCCGGTCCGATAGCTGATACACTAGCCTTGGATTCCCTCAGTTCGCTTTTAATCAAGTCTTCCGTCTCATGGGTGTCCCGGCCCCAAATCTTTCCAGCGTCCCTGATCTCCGTCTTGCTGTCGTTTATCCAGAGGAATACCGGTTTTTCAGATTTGCCAGTCACGATCAATCCATCATAACCAGCAAACTTGAGATTGGGACCGAAGAAGCCATGGGTATGGGAGCGACCCCCGGTAAAATCCGTATCAGCATGCTTGCTAACAAGCGTCAGGTTGGTTGCTCCCGGTGCGTCCGTACCCGTAAGCGGCCCTGTTAGGAAAATCAAGGGATTTTCCGGATCAAAAGCAGATGTTCCCGGAGGGCATCTGTGGTAAAGCCAACGCAGCCCCAGGCCAAAACAGCCTAAGTACTTCCTAAGAGTTGCCTCCTGTGGAAGTTCCTTTTCCGAAACCCTCCTTGTTGAAAGGTCTACTTCCAGTATTTTGCCCATATAGCCGCCTAGCATTATTCCATTCCTCCTTTGCGATTTAATTGCCCTGCCCATATCCTAATCCTGAAAGAAAGGCCGAAAATAGACCAACAAATATCCATACATTATCAAGAAGGGGATCAAAAGACTTTGTCAATGTATTTCCGAGACGTAACACGTGGGGTTGAAGTTAGGTAATTGGAGATAAGGCAATCAACGAAAGCAACTTAGCAGACCTTCAAGGTGTGACCGTCTTGACGAGGAGCTTCCTCATCCTCTTTCTATGCCGAATGGAGTTTCAGCCGCTCATTGGCGGATAGTGCGCGAATTGAACCCAACAATTATGATGTCGTCAGATCCCGAGATAGGCCTCTCGTATCTCAGGAGACTTCTCTATCTCTTCCGCGCTTCCATGGGCCTTTATCCTGCCTTCATGCAATATGTAAACGCTGTCCGATGCGGAAAGGGAGGCCTCGACGTTCTGTTCCACCAGGAGTATCGTTAGACCTATTTCCGCCTTCATCCGTGCAATGGTCTCAAAGACCTCCCCCGCGAGTTTCGGTGCCAATCCCTGGCTCGGCTCGTCCAGCATGATCAGCTTCCGCCTCGTCATCAATGCGCGGGCTATGGTCAGCATCTGCTGCTCGCCGCCGCTCAGAGAGCCCGCCTTCTGCTTTGTCCTCTCCTTGAGGACCGGAAAAAGCGAGTAAACGAGCTCAAGGGAATCGCCCATGTTCTTGAGGGCCTCCTTTGGGTAGGCCCCCATGATGAGATTCTCGTGGACGTTCATCCCGATAAAGAGGTGCCTCCCCTCGGGAACGAGCACGATGCCCAACTCCACCTTCTTA
>CAYFXP010000356.1:0-5153 GCA_964346935.1 uncultured Syntrophobacterales bacterium | reverse complement strand
AATCCCCTCCGATACGTATCGATTCGTCTGGGTTCGGGATTTTCCCCTTCTGGAGTACAGCGAGGAGGAGGGCCGGTTCGTGGCCGTTCACCACCCCTTCACCGCGCCCAGGGATGAGGATGTTCCCCTGCTGGAAGATCACCCGGAGGACGTGAGGGCCAAGGCATATGATCTGGTGTTGAACGGGATGGAGATTGGGGGCGGGAGTATTCGGAATCACCTCATGGAAGTCCAGTCCATGGTTTTCAGGAAGTTGGGTATCGGCGAAGAGGAAGCGCACAGGAGATTTGGATTCTTGATGGAGGCCCTGAAGTACGGACCCCCACCCCATGGAGGGATCGCCTTCGGTTTCGACCGAATCGTCATGATACTGAGCGGCTCCGATTCCATTCGCGAGGTGATCGCCTTCCCGAAGACGCAGAAGGCCACCTGCCCCCTAACGGAGGCCCCGACGGAGGTGGATCCGAAACAATTAGATGAGCTCTCCATCAAGGTAAAGCCGGTTGCCTAACCTCTTCGATCCATGCGCTCCCCGATGGCCGTATGAAGCCATCCAATAACAGATACAGGGAGCTGAGAAGATGATGAGAAAAGGAAGACCTTTATTCGACCATAGGGATGTCCCTATTGCTCCCCCCGAGGGGGTTTTCGTCACGGGCACCGACTTCCGAGATGCCGAAAAGACCAGGTCCCCGTGTATGGTGAAGGAGAACGGATAAGGAAGTCAGCATCCTCAGGGTAATTCGGACGGAAGCCTATTGTGGGTAGTGACGTAAGAAGAAGGATTTTGAACAATGCTTTATTGAAAAGGGTTGTTGCCCCAGAAGTCGCCGTTCAAGAGGTGAAGAGTGGAATGACTATTGGGACAGCTGGTGGGTTTCAATTTGGATATCCGAAAACGATATTTTCGTGTCTACACGAGCTCAAGAAACATAATCGGGACCTCCAAATTGATCTGTGGACCGGGGGGCCGGTAGGAGAAGAGATTGACGGTCTGCTTTCGACTTCTGGGATCGTCAGGAAGAGACTGGGACAGCAGTCGAATGCGAATCTAAGGAAGATGATCAATGAGCGGAGAGTCCTGTTCTCGGATTTGCGATCGGGGATCTTTCCTCAACAGGTTCGGTCCGGGTCATGGGGCACCGTCGACGTAGCCGTTATAGAGGCAATTGGCATCACGGAGGAAGGAAATATTATTCCTTCCACCTCGCTCTTTGACGGTCCGACCTTTGTTCAAATGGCAAGAAAAGTGATTGTTGAAGTCAATACATCCTATCCTTTAGGGTTAGAGGGGATTCACGATGTATATCTCCTAAAGAACCCTCCAAATCGCGAGGCTATTCCCATAAACCACCCCGGAGATAGAATTGGGACGCCCTATATCCCTGTCGAAGGGGATAGGATTGCCCACATAATAGAGGCAACCGTCCAAGATAGTGTCATACCGCGAGCTCCCCTCGATGAAACCAGCCAAAGGATCGGGAAAAACCTTGTAGATTTTTTCCGTAAAGAGGTCAATTCCAACAGGTTGCCCCGGAACCTTTTGCCGCTGCAAATAGGAATCGGAAACGTCTCTGACTCTGTTTCAAGGGAATTGGCAAATGCAAGTTTTGAGGATTTAACGATATATACTGGGGGCATTGGAGATGGGGTCCTGGATTTGATCGATAGCGGAAAAGTCCAAGTGGTTTCGACCTCTGGACTGTATTTCAGTACGGATGGACAGAGGAGATTCTTCGGAGATTTAGATCGATATAAGAGGGTCATCATTCTGCGTCCCCTCGATGTTGCCGATTCCCCCGAGGTTATTCTGCGGTTGGGCGTAATCGCTATTAATACCGCCGTTGAGATCGATATTTACGGTCACATCAACTCTTCGCATGTTCAGGGATCGAACGTCATTTCTGGAGTAGGGGGATCGGGAGAATTTGCCCAAAACGGGTTCCTTTCGATTTTCCTCACCCCTTCGACCACCCGTAGGGGATCGATCTCGGCCATCGTTCCAATGGTTTCACACGTTGATCATTCGGAGCACGTGGTGGATATCATCGTGACAGAACAGGGGATTGCGGATCTCAGGGGCTTGGAGCCAGGGGAGAGGGCCGAAAGCATTATTGGTAATTGTGCGCATCCGGATTATAGGCCGTTGCTCCGTGAATACATGGGAAAAGCGAAGGAGGAAACCGGGGGGCATGAACCCCATCTTGTCGGTGAGGCGTTCTCATTTCACATGAGGTTCAAGGAGACAGGGACAATGCTGAGATAGGGGGGAAACATGGAGAAAAAAAAGGAAGAGAGCAGGAGATTTACTGAATCTGGCATTGAGGTGAGGCCCCTGTACACGCACGGGGACATCAAGGATTTAGATCCTGTAGGCGATATAGGGGAACCCGGTGAGTATCCCTACACGAGGGGAATCCATAAGACCATGTACCGAGACCGCTTGTGGACCATGAGGCAGTACTCGGGTTTTGGAACGCCGAAGGATTCCAACCAACGCTATAAGTATCTCCTCGAACAGGGTCAGACGGGTTTGAGCGTGGCACTGGATCTCCCTACCCAGATGGGCCTGGACCCTGATGATCCGATGTCACTGGGAGAGGTCGGAAGGGTGGGTGTTTCCATCAGCGCGCTCAAAGATATGGAAACTCTCTTTGACGGCCTTCCTTTGGACACCATTACCACTTCATTTACCGTCAACGCCACGGCAGCGATGTTATTGGCCATGTACCTATGTGTGGCTGAGAAACAGGGGGTGCCATTTGAGAAGGTTGGGGGTACAATCCAGAATGATATCCTTAAAGAGTACGTGGCCAGGGGGGCATGGATTTACCCTCCCGAATTCTCAATGCGATTGATTGTTGATACGATTGAGTACTCGGCTAAACATGTCCCCCGGTTTAACGCAATCAGCATTGCGGGGGCTCACTTCAAAGATGCGGGATGTACCTCTGCTCAGGAGGCTGCTTTCACTTTGGCAGATGCCATTGAATATGTCAGAGCGGTTCTGGAACGCGGTATTGATATCGATGATTTTGCACCACGATTGAGCTTCTTTTTTTACACCCACAACAACCTCTTTGAAGAGGTTGCCAAATATCGGGCGATGAGGAAGGTTTGGGCAAGACTTATGAGGGAGAGATTCAAGGCCAAAAACCCCAGGTCCTGGTTATTCAGATTCGGCGTTGTTTGCGGGGGAAGTACCCTGATGCCTCAGCAGCCCGAAGTCAATACTATTAGAGTTTCTTATCAGGCGCTAGCCAGCGTCCTGGGCGGGGTTCAGTCGATGTTCACATGCGCACTGGATGAACCGTTCTCCATCCCGACAGAGGAAAATGCGAGACTGGCCCTGCGTATCCAACAAGTCCTAGCCTTCGAAACGGGAGTGGCTGATACGCCGGATCCCCTTGGAGGGTCCTACTACGTCGAGTCGTTAACCGAGGAGATGGAGGAGAGGGTCGAAGAGCTAATTGAGAAGATCGAATCAAGAGGGGGGATGGTTAGATCGATCAAGGAGGGCTTCATCCAAAAGGAGATCATCGAAGAGGCTTATAAGAAAGAGAGGCGGATACGATCGGGGGAGAGCGTGGTCGTGGGAGTCAACCGCTTTACCCTTGAGCAGCAGGCGGAGGAATTGAGGCTTCACGAATATAACGCGCAGGTGGCAAGGGAGCAGATCGAATCATTGAATCAAATGAGGAAAACGAGGGATAAGGAAAGGGTGGAAAGGCATATAGAACAACTGAGAACTGCTGCAGAGGATAACGAGAATCTCATGCCGTATCTTATAGACGCTTTTAGGGATTACGTGAGCTTGGGAGAGGTGTGCCAGGTCTTCAAGGAGGCATATGGAACCTTCGAGCAACCTACGGTTATTTGATATGGGCTATAGAGGTGAGAAAGAGAGGAAAGGATGGTAACCATGGATGGAGAGAGGAAGGCAAGGGTCTTAATCGCAAGCCCCGGGTTGGATGGACATGACCGAGGTGCCAAGGTGGTCGCCCGTGCCTTAAAGGATGCGGGGATGGAGGTTGTCTATCTGGGCATCCATCGCACCCCAGAAGAAATTGTGAAAGCAGCAGTTCAGGAGGGTGTGGACTTTATTGGTTTGAGCATGCTTTCTGGGGCACACCTCATATTAGCTGACCAGGTCTTAAAAAAGATGGCGGAGCAGAAGATTGATGATGTGCCGTTAATCGTCGGGGGAACTATTCCGAAAAAGGATATCCAGAAGTTGAAGAAAATGGGCGTGAAGCTTACGTTCCCAACCCAAACGCCTCTGGATACGATCATTGCTGAGATACGCGGATATCGAGCCTCGCGAGGGACTCAAACCAAGGCAAAATAGATGAAGCTCTACGAATATCAGGCGAAGAAGATCTTTAATGACAACAATATACCCGTTCCCAACGGGGCAATTTGTTGTACCGAAAAGGAAGCGAGCGATGCATTTGCTCACATAGGAAGGGGGCATAAGGTTATCCTAAAATCCCAGGTATTAACGGGAGGAAGGGGGAAATCGGGCGGGATTAGGAGGGCAAAATCAACGGCCGAAACTGTGGAAGGTTTTAAGGAGTTGATGAGTTCGGACATTAAGGGTTTACCCGTATCAAAGGTCCTCGTTGAAGAGAAGGTGGAGATTCGGAATGAATACTACGTGGGCATTACCATCGATCCTACGTTCTATAAACCAATCCTTTTACTCAGCTCAAGGGGGGGAATGGAGGTTGAAATCATTGCGAGGAAATCTCCATCCGCCTTGGCCCAATGTATTGTCAATCCTCGCTACGGGATACCTTCCCACGAAATTCTCAGGTTAATTCGAGTGGTGGGTATTTCAGATGAGCTATCCCCCCGGTTGATCGCTATCATCAAGAAGCTCTATAACGTTTTCGTCAATTTTGACGCGACGCTCACTGAAGTCAATCCCCTGGTTGAATCATCTGATGGGAGGTTAATCGCTGTTGACGCTCGACTGAATATCGACAATAACGCCCTCTTCAAACATCCAGAGCTGGAGGAATTTAAGAACGATATCGTCGATCACAGGGAGACTTACCTGAGGGGTGAGGGGGTGGACTTCGTGTATGTCGGTGGTAATGTTGGGTTAATCTGCGCGGGGGCTGGAATGACCATGGCAACGATGGATCTGG
>CAYFXP010000355.1:0-14674 GCA_964346935.1 uncultured Syntrophobacterales bacterium | reverse complement strand
CGGAGGCTGAGGAAAAACCGGAGGTGGCGGAAAAAGTCACCCAAGTCACCCCGAAGCCATCGAGGGCCATCATTGATCTGAAACTCAGGACTTACTATAATACGATATGGCAGAGAATTAAGGAGGAATGGATTCTCCCACCCAGTCTCCTGGAGCAAAACGAAGAACTGGAAACCGTGATCGTCATCAAGATTCAACGGGATGGTGGAATTATGGAAAGCTGGTTTGAGAAGAAATCGGGGAGCCTTGCATACGACGAATCCGCCATGCGGGCGATCAAAAAGGCCAATCCGCTGCCTCCCTTCCCGCAAGAGTTGGAGGACGATTTCCTGGAAATAGGCGTTCGGTTTCATCCGGAATAGTCTCGGGGTAAGGTAACATGCCGACATACCTTAAAATAATGTGCATTTTGATGTGCTTAACATGCACGTTCATTCCGCCAGAGGTGAGCCGTGCCAGGGTTTATATCGATATTGAGGCACCTGAACTGCAACCACTTCCCATCGCCATAGCCCCATTGAGGGATATCGGAAGATCTCGGCCCGACTTGGGTCGGAAAATTATGAATGTCCTCGCCAATGATTTGACAATCTCAGGTTTCTTTGAAATAATCCCTCGAAACGAATTTCCCCCGGAGAGTAAAGCACTTGCTGACCCCCCCGATTATGGGAGCTGGTCAATGAGCAGGGCAGAAGCTCTCGTCATCGGTGGATATGCCTCAAAGGGCGAGCAGCTTGCCATTGAGTTTCGGCTCTTTGACCTGGTCGAGAAATCCTTCCTCATCGGTAAAAGATATGAGGGGAACCCCAAGAGCCTCAGGGACATGGTTCACCGCATGAGCAATGAAATCATCTATTGGATTACGGGGGAAAAGGGGGTTTGCAACACCAAGATCGCCTTCGTATCGACCATGTCGGGAAACAAGGAGATTTATGCCGTCGACTTCGACGGACACGATCTGAGGCAGATTACCCGAAACGGATCCATCAACCTATCACCGGCGTGGTCGCCCGATGGCAGGCTCATTGCTTTCACCTCCTACATCAAGAGGAACCCTGATCTCTACCTGTTCGATCTCACGAGATCGGTCCAGATTCTGTTATCAACAAACCCCGGACTCAATGCTGCACCGGCCTGGTCCCCCGATGGGAGCAGAATGGCTCTGATGATGCGGAAGGAGGGAAATTCGGAGATCTTCATCATGAACCGCGATGGAGCTCGCCCCAAAAGGGTAACCAAGAGCTGGAGCAGCGAGGCCTCCCCAACCTGGTCCCCCAATGGCAGAAAGATCGCCTTTGTCTCCGATCGAGCTGGCTCACCCCAGATCTATACCATGGATGTGAACGGAAGGAATTTGAAGAGGCTCACCATTGTCGGCTCATATAATGCCTCTCCCTCATGGTCGCCAAAAGGGGATAGAATCGCATACTGTGGTCGCATGGGCGGGCGTTTCGAGATCCTCACCGTTAACCCCGATGGAACTGGTATTCGAAGGCTAACCGAAAACTCCGGAAACAACGAGAGCCCTGTATGGTCACCCGATGGCCGTTATATCGCCTTCAGCTCAACCAGGGGAGGCCATTCCCGTATCTATGTCATGAATGCCAATGGTGCCAACCAACGGCGGCTGACCGGAACAAGAGGCAAGGAATCGAGCCCAACGTGGTCGCCCCGTATGGATCGATGAGGATAAAACCCAAAAAGGAGGTTCGTCATGGCGAAGAAATGGTTTGTCGTTCTCGGAGTTATCATTTCCCTCATGGTAATGGCGAGCTGCGCCAAGAAAGCCGTGAAAGAGGAACCCGTGGTTACGGGAAAGGCAGGGGAACAGGCCTGGGGAAAACCTGGTGAGGGGGCGGAAAGGGCCGGCGTCGAGGAAGAATCTTTGCAGGCGAGTTTGGAAAGGAAGAAATATCCAGGAATCGAGGGGGAATTCCTGGAATCATCGCTCTTGAAGGACATCCATTTCGGCTTTGACCGATATGATCTGACGCCGAAAGCGCGGGAGACTCTCGCCGAAAATGCGAAGCTCCTCCTCGAAAACCCCGGGGCAAAGATCCAGATCGAGGGCCACTGTGATGAGAGGGGGACCGTCGAGTATAATTTGGCTTTGGGGGAAAGGAGGTCCAACAGCACCAGACAGTATCTCATCTCATTAGGGGTTTCGGCGGACAGAATGTCAACCATCAGCTTCGGGGAGGAGATGCCTCTGGACCCGAGGCACAACGAGGAGGCCTGGGCTAAGAACCGGAGGGCCCACTTCATCATACTTTCGAGGTAAGACCGCCCTCGGCACCCAGCCCATGGGATGCCTCTCCAAACGAGAAGGATAATTATGATGGCTGCGAACGCTTTTCCGCGGGCCTTGCTGGTAGTCTTTCTTGCCATCCTATTTGGATGTGCTACCACTAGCGACATAGCCTACTTACGGCAGGATGTCGATTCCCTCTATAGGCAACTAATCGACGTTCAGAAGGAATTAAAGCAATTGAGGTCGGAGTCCTCAATGACAATTCGAAAGAGCCAAGCAGACGTCGACTTCATGCTGGAGCCCCTCCAGCGGGAAATCCAAATCCTGAAAAATGCCGTGGATGAAAATAGGGAATACCTCCAGCGACCCCAGCAGGAATTGACTACATTCAGGGGGGATTTTGAGACCCGGCTGAAAACGCTGGAGGAAAGGACCGATAAGGTCCGGGTGGAAATGGATAAGCTCCGGAAGGAAATGGAAATCAAGCTCGATGAGGCTGCAAAGGCCTCCAAGGCCCAACCAAAGAAAGAACTTCCTTCCACCGGAGTGACCCCATCCCGGCAGGCCATCGAGGCCCTTTACAAGAATGCTATGCAAACTTACGAGAGAAAGGAATTTGCCGCTGCCAGGGAGCAATTCAAGGCCTTTTTGGCCGTCTATCCCAAAAGCGACCTATCCGATAATGCCCAATTTTGGATCGGGGAATGTTACTATTCGGAAAAGAGTTATGAGAAGGCCATTATCGCCTATGATGACGTGGTCAAAAAATATCCCAAGGGCACCAAAGTTCCTTCGGCCTTGCTCAAACAAGCACTGTGCTGGCTTGAATTGGGAGACAAAACCTTCGCCAGGTCTCTTTTGACACGGATCATAAAGGATTACCCGCGCTCAGAGCAGGCGAAGATCGCCAAGGAAAAGCTCAAGGTTGTTAAATAGCGGTCCTAGTATCCCTCTTGGATTATCGCCTCCTCACCCTCCGGATATTCAACGTGGAGCTGCAAGTTCTTGAACTGGGGTAGTCCAGTGCCCGCCGGGATGAGCCTTCCCATGATAACATTCTCTTTCAACCCGAGGAGATGGTCAACCTTACCCGCTATAGCGGCCTGGGTGAGGACTTTCGTGGTTTCCTGGAAAGAGGCGGCGGAGATGAAACTGTCGGTGATCAGGGAAGCCTTGGTAATACCGAGAAAGAGCGGGGCCGCGGTAGCTGGTTTCCCCCCTTCTTTTAAGACCCTCTCATTCTCCTCCTCGAAGGCAGATTTTTCAACCTGGTCGTCTACCAAGAAAATGGTATCCCCGACCTCAGTAATGCGAACCCTTTTGAGCATCTGACGGACGATGACCTCAATGTGTTTGTCATTGATTCTAACGCCTTGAAGTTTGTACACTTCCTGAATTTCATCCACTAGGTATTTGGCCAGTTCATACGTGCCAAGAACCCTCAATATATCATGGGGATTCGATGGACCGTCCATTAGGGCCTCACCTGCCTTAACAAGGTCCCCCTCATGTACACTGATATGCTTCCCCCGGGGAACGCTGTACTCCTTGGGTTCGCCCACCTCCGGGGTGATAACGACCTTCCTCTTTCCCTTTGTATCCCTGCCAAAGGAAACGACTCCATCGATCTCACTGATCATGGCGAATTCCTTGGGTCGTCTAGCCTCGAATAGTTCGGCCACCCTGGGCAACCCACCCGTGATATCCTTGGTCTTGGTCGTTTCCCTCGGAATCTTGACGATGATATCACCGGCCTCAACCATGTCCCCCTCGGAGACGAAAATGTTCGCTCCAACGGGGAGGAGATAGCGCGCCTGGGAGGTTAAACTGGGGAGATTCAATGTCCTCCCCTTCTCATCCTTGATGGAAATACGGGGCCTCAAATCCGCGTCCTTAGATTCGACGATGACCTTCCTGGAGAGACCGGTAAACTCATCTACCTGTTCCTGCATGGTTACGCCCTCGGTGATATCGCCGAACTTCACCCTTCCCGCAACCTCCGTGAGCACGGGGATGGCATAGGGGTCCCATTCGGCCAATAAATCCCCTTCCTTAAGCTTCTGGCCCTCTTCCACCTTGAGCTTGGCACCGTAAATGATCAAATATCGCCTTCTCTCCCGGCCTTCCTGATCGACGATGGCAATCTCACCGTTTCTATTCATTACGATGAGATCCCCATCCCGATTACGGACAGTCTTAATATTAATGAACCGAACGGTTCCATCAATCCTCGATTCCAAGGCTGTCTGCTCCGCCCTTCGGCTAGCGGTCCCTCCGATGTGAAACGTCCGCATGGTCAATTGAGTCCCCGGTTCGCCAATGGATTGGGCGGCGATGATACCAATGGCCTCTCCAGTAGTGACCAAACATCCCCTGGCCAAGTCCCTTCCGTAGCAGAGCACACAGACGCCCCTCTTGGATTTACAGGTGAGAACCGACCGAATCTTCACCTTTTCAATGCCCACATCGACGATCCTGTCGCATGCGTTCTCATCTATCTCCTGGTTTGCTTTAACGATTACTTCATCCGTGAATGGATCCGTGATATCCTCCAAGGCCACCCTCCCCAAAATCCTCTCCCCCATTGGCTCTATAATCTCCCCACCCTCAATAAGGGAGGTCACATCCATACCATCCAGGGTCCCGCAATCGTATTCGGTTATCACCACATCCTGGGCGACGTCCACCAACCTCCTGGTAAGGTAGCCCGAATTGGCCGTCTTTAAAGCGGTATCGGCCAATCCCTTTCTTGCGCCATGGGTCGAGATAAAGTATTGGAGGACGGTTAATCCCTCGCGGAAATTCGCCGTAATAGGGGTCTCGATGATCTCCCCCGATGGCTTGGCCATCAATCCCCTCATCCCCGCAAGCTGGCGAATCTGCTGGGCGCTTCCCCTCGCCCCGGAATCAGCCATCATGAAGATGGGGTTGAAGCTTTCCATCGTCCTTTCATTCCCTTCCCTATCGGTCATATCTCGCGATCCAAGCTCCTTGAGCATTTCGTCGGCGATATTTTCCGTTACTTGGGCCCATATGTCGATGACCTTATTATAACGCTCGCCATCGGTGATGAGCCCATCAGTATACTGATCCCGAATGACCTGAATCTCCTCGTTGGCCTCGGCCAAGAGCTTATCTTTATCGCTGGGAATCAGCATGTCATCAATAGAGATGGAGACTCCCGCCAGCGTCGCATATTTATATCCCAAATCCTTTAAACGATCGGCAAGGATCACCGTCTTCTTTTCCCCGGCGTGTCGGTATGAGTAATCGATTAAGGCGGCCAATTTATCCTTCTTCATCTCATAGTTGATCAATTCAAAGGGGATTTCCTCTGGAACAATCTCCCTGAGGAGCACGCGCCCGACGGTGGTTTGGACCAATTTCCCCTCAATCCTCACCTGGATAATGGCGTGCAGATCTACTTCATCGGCATCGTGGGCGATCCTGACTTCCTCACAATTGGAGAAGACCTTCCTCTCCCCCTTCGCCATGGGTGTTTCTCGAGTCATAAAGTAAATCCCCAAGACGATATCTTGGCTCGGAACGATAATGGGTTTACCATGGGCTGGGGAGAGGATGTTGTTGGTGGACATCATGAGGATCCGTGCCTCCGCCTGGGATTCCACCGAAAGGGGAATATGGACAGCCATCTGATCCCCATCGAAGTCGGCATTAAAAGCCGCGCAGACCAGGGGATGCAGTTGTATGGCCTTTCCCTCAATCAGCACGGGTTCAAAGGCTTGAATTCCCAACCGATGCAATGTCGGGGCACGATTCAGCAATACCGGGTGCTCCCGAATCACCTCATCGAGGATGTCCCACACCTCCGGCCTCTCCCTTTCCACCATTTTCTTCGCACTTTTGATAGCGGTTACATATCCCCTCTCCTCCAACTTGTTATAAATAAAGGGTTTGAAAAGTTCCAGGGCCATCTTTTTCGGAATTCCGCACTGGTGGAGTTTCAGTTCAGGCCCCACCACGATGACGGACCTCCCGGAGTAATCGACCCTTTTGCCAAGTAGGTTCTGGCGGAACCGCCCTTGTTTACCCCTCAGCATATCGCTCAATGATTTCAGTGGCTTCTTGTTGGGGCCGATAATAGTCCGCCCCCTCTTGCCATTGTCGAATAGGGCATCAACGGCCTCTTGGAGCATCCGTTTCTCGTTTCGAATAATGATCTCAGGGGCGCTCAATTCCAGTAGTCTCTTGAGCCGGTTATTTCGATTGATCACCCTCCGATAGAGGTCGTTGAGGTCGGAAGTCGCGAATCTCCCCCCGTCCAGGGGAACGAGGGGCCTTAGGTCTGGCGGAATTATCGGTATGATCTCCATAATCATCCATTCGGGCTTGTTCTTGGAATCCCTGAACGCCTCGACGACCCGCAGCCTCTTGCCCAGTTTCCTCCTCTTGGCCTCGGATGTAGTCTCCTTCATTTCTACGCGAAGCGTTGCCGAAAGCTCGTTGATGAAGGTATTTCTCAGCATCTCCCGAATGGCCTCAGCCCCCTGACCGGCTACAAAAACATCCCCATGCTTCTCCCGTGCCTCTCGATATTTCTCCTCGGTGAGAAGTTCGCCCCGCTTGAGCGGGGTATCTTTGGGGTCGATGACGATGTAGGCCTCGAAGTACAAGACGCGCTCTAACTCCTTAAGGGTGAGGTCCAACAGGGTGCCGATCTTGCTCGGAATACTCTTCAAAAACCAAATATGGGCTACCGGGCTGGCCAGCCTGATGTGCCCCATTCGCTCCCTTCTCACCTTCGACTGAATGACCTCGACCCCGCATTTTTCACAAACGATTCCCCGGTGCTTCATCCGCTTGTACTTTCCACAATTGCACTCATAGTCCTTAACGGGCCCGAAAATCTTTGCACAAAAAAGACCATCCTTTTCCGGCTTAAAGGTCCTGTAGTTAATCGTTTCCGGTTTTTTCACCTCACCATAGGACCACGACTTTATCCTCTCCGGGGAGGCGATGGAAATGCGGATAGCGTTGAAACTCAAGGGACCCTTCGGCTTTTCGAAGAAATTGAGATAGTCTTCCAAATTATCCTCCTTATTTCGTCGTTCCCTTATCCTCTATGAGTTCCACATCCAGGCAAAGGCTTTGCAATTCCTTTACCAGGACATTGAAGGATTCGGGAAGTCCGGGTTCCATAATGTTCTCACCTTTGACAATGGCCTCGTACGTCCTCGTTCTTCCAGCCACATCATCGGATTTTACCGTTAGAAATTCTTGGAGCGAATGGGCAGCCCCGTACGCCTCTAAGGCCCACACCTCCATCTCACCCAGTCGTTGGCCGCCGAATTGCGCTTTTCCGCCCAGGGGTTGCTGGGTAACCAATGAATACGGACCGATGGATCGCGCGTGGATTTTATCATCCACCAAGTGATGAAGCTTGAGGAGGTATATGTATCCAACGGTTATCTTCTGTTCAAATGGCGCCCCCGTGCGCCCATCGTAGAGGGTCATACGACCCCCTCTGGGGAGGGCTGCTTCATTCAAAAGCTCCTTTATCTCAATCTCCGAAGCGCCATCGAAGACGGGAACAGCCATATAAATCCCTTCGCCTAATCGCTTAGCGACCTCCAGAATTTCCTCGTCCGTCGCCGTATCGATGAATGCGTTTACTTCCTTTGACGAGTAGATAGCCTTAACTCTCGATCTCAGGGTTTTGGCGCTGGGATGCTTGTCGAGCAACTCTTGAATCTTCCATCCCAAGCCCTTTGCGGCCCAGCCCAGGTGCGTTTCCAAGATTTGACCCACGTTCATCCTGGAGGGAACTCCCAAGGGGTTCAGAACGATATCCACGGGCGTCCCGTCCTCCAGAAATGGCATGTCCTCTTCGGGAAGGACCCGGGAGATGATTCCCTTGTTTCCGTGCCTCCCTGACATCTTATCGCCAACGGATAACTTTCTCTTCATGGCCACGTAAACCTTAACCTGTTTGATAACGCCCGGAGGTAGTTCATCGCCCCTTTTCAGCTTAGCGATCTTCTCATCAAAAATGGCCTTCACCCTCTCGATTTGGACATCCCCCCTCCGGTGGACCTCCCCGACTTCCGTTTCAACGCCTGCGTCTCCCTTCATGGTTATCTCGGCCAATCTCTCATAAGGGACCTGGAGGAGGGCTTCCGCGGTAAACTTCTCCCCTTCATCCAGCAAAATCGTCCTCTTGCCGTCCGTTAATCGACTCCCCGATTTCTTCCCGGCCAAGAGTTCTATCACCCTCTTCCTGACATTTTCCCTAATGATCCGAAATTCATCTGCCTGATTCTTCAGGATTCTCGCCTTCTCCCCCGCTTCAATTGCCTTGCTCCGTTCGTCCTTATCTACGCCCTTTCTTGAGAAGACCTTCGCGTCGATGACGATGCCCTCTATTCCGTGGGGAACCGTAAGCGAGGTATCCCTAACGTCCCCAGCCTTTTCGCCGAAGATAGCCCTCAACAATTTCTCCTCCGGCGAGAGCTGAGTCTCACCCTTGGGGGTTACCTTGCCAACCAGAATATCGCCCGGTTGTACCTCCGCCCCAATCCGGATGATTCCGCTCTCATCGAGATCCTTTAATGCCTCCTCCCCCACGTTGGGAATATCCCGCGTAATCTCCTCCTTACCCAATTTCGTATCCCGGGAGACGCACTCGAGTTCCTCGATGTGAATCGATGTGTAAGCATCCTCCTTCAGGAGCCTTTCGCTGATGAGGATGGAATCCTCGAAGTTATAACCGCCCCAGGGCATGAAGGCGACCAAGACGTTCTGTCCGAGGGCCAGCTCTCCCCCATTTGTCGCAGGACCATCGGCAATAACATCCCCCTTCTCAACCCTCTGCCCTCTATTGACGATGGGCTTTTGATTAATGCACGTATTCTGGTTTGACCTTTGATATTTAATGAGGTTGTAAATATCCACCCCCGTATCGTTATCGCCGTCCGAGGGATGGTCGCACCGTATGACAATTCTGGATGCGTCAACATCCTCGACCACACCATCCCGCTTTGCGATGACCGTAACCCCTGAATCCTTAGCCACGGTGGCCTCCATTCCCGTCCCAATCAACGGGGCATCGGTACGCATGAGGGGAACGGCCTGCCGCTGCATATTCGAGCCCATCAAAGCCCGGTTTGCATCATCGTTTTCCAAGAAAGGAATGAGGGAAGTGGCGACGCTGACCAGTTGTTTCGGCGAGACATCCATATAGTTCACTTCCTCGGGCTTTACCATGATGAACTCCCCACCCTTTCTGGCGGAAACGAGGGGGGCCGTGAACCTGCCATACCGATCAATGGGCGCATTGGCCTGGGCAATAATGGCATCCTCCTCCTCGAGGGCAAACAGATACTCTATGGTGGTGCTAACCTTTCCATTGACCGCTTTCCGATACGGGGTTTCTATAAACCCATAGTCGTTCACCCGCGCATAGGTGCTGAGGGAGGTAATTAATCCTATATTCGGGCCCTCAGGGGTCTCAATGGGGCAGATCCGCCCATAGTGGGTTGGATGGACGTCCCTCACTTCAAATCCTGCGCGCTCCCGCGTCAACCCACCAGGTCCGAGGGCGCTCAGCCTTCTTTTATGAGTAATCTCCGAAAGGGGATTGGTTTGATCCATGAACTGGGATAGCTGGCTGCTGCCGAAAAACTCCTTGATAACAGCTGAAAGGGGCTTGGAATTGATGAGGTCATGGGGCATGAGCGTTTCAACTTCCTGCAGGCTCATTCTCTCCCTGATGGCTTTTTCGATCCTGATGAGCCCGATATGGTACTGATTTTCCAACAGCTCCCCTACCGTCCTCACCCTGCGGTTCCCCAGATGGTCGATGTCATCTACCGTTCCCCGACCATCCTTTAAATTAACCAGATACTTGACCACCTCGAGGATATCCTCCCTCCTCAAGACAGTAACCTCTTCTGGAACATCTAATTCAAGCTTGTGGTTTAACTTCATCCTCCCCACCTTGGACAGATCATATCTGTCTGGGTTGAAGAAGAGGTTATAAAAGAGGTTCCTCGCCGTATCCAAGGTTGGGGGATCGCCAGGCCTCAACTTTCGGTAGATTTCTATGATGGCCTTTTCCGTTTCCCTTTCCTCGGGAGACTTTCCCGGCTCCGTGGTGCCCAGTCTTTCCCTCTCCTCCCGGCTCATGCTGGTCTTATCCACCACAAGGGTGTCCCTAAGGCAGGAACTGACCGTAATATGATCGATGAAAAGGATTTTGAACCTCCCGATCTTCCTCTTCTTAATCTCCTCCAGGGTCTTCTCCTCAATGAGCTCGTTGCACTCAGCGACGACCTCCCCGGTCTTCTCATCCACGAGATCGGCGGCCAGGTATCGATCCAAAAGATCGCTGGTATCTATGGGGATGGACCGGATCTTCGCCGCCTCCAGCTTCTTGACAATGGGCCTGGTGATCTTGCGATTCTTTCGAACGAGGATCTCCTTTGTCTTTGGATCGATGATATCCTTGGTGGCCTTCTGTCCCACGAGGAGATCGTAGGAGACCGTTTTAAAGAACTTCCCTTTCTCGATAAAGATCTCCTCCTTATCGTAGAAGTAATCCAGCAATTCTTGGGTGGTATAACCGAGGCCTTTCAAGAGAATGGTAACCGGCAACTTCCTCCGCCGGTCAATCCGGACGTAGAGGATATCCTTGCTGTCAAACTCAAAATCGATCCAAGAGCCGCGATACGGTATAATGCGCGCAAAGTAGGAGGTTTTTCCGCCGGTCAGCTTTCCTTGGTCCCGATCGAAAAAGACCCCTGGGGACCGGTGAAGCTGGCTCACGATGACCCGTTCGGTCCCATTAATGATGAACGTGCCGTTTTCCGTCATCAGGGGAATCTCCCCGAAATATACCTCCTGTTCCTTCACGGCCTTGATGTTTCTCGCCTTCGTCTCCTCGTTGACGTCCCAGACTACAAACCTTAATGTCACCTTGATTGGGGCCCCGTAGGTCATCCCCTTCAACAGGCACTCATCCACATCGTATTTAGGCTCCCCCAATCGATAACTCACAAACTCCAGGGACGCCGTCTCGTAGAAATCCCGTATGGGAAAGACGCTCCTGAAAACGGCTTGCAGGCCGATATTCTCCCTCTTATCGGAATCTCGGTCCTTCTGGAGGAATTTGTTGTAAGACTGAAGCTGGATGTCGATCAAGTTGGAGATCCCGATGACCTCATGGATTTTTGCAAAATTCTTCCTCAAACGCCTGTTATTAGATATTTGAGAAACCATAGATATACCTCGAGCCCTTTGAGTGAAACATTTCTCGTATCACAATGGCAAAACCCAAAGTACTTACTTGATCTCTGCCGTTCCCCCTGTCTCCTCAATCTTCTTCTTTACCGACTCGGCCTCCTCCTTGGGAATCCCTTCCTTCACGGTTTGGGGAGCCCCTTCCACCAGGTCCTTTGCTTCCTTCAAGCCCAAATTGGTCACCTCCCGAACGGCCTTGATCACCTGAATCTTCTTGTCCCCGAACCCCGTGAGAATTACGTCGAACTCCGTCTTCTCCGCTTCTGGAGCGGCTTCAGCAGCACCCGGCATGGGACCCATGGGCATACCGACCGGAACTGCAGCGCTCACTCCGAACTTCTCCTCTAATTCCTTGACGAGCTCCGAAAGCTCCAAAACGGTCATATTCTCAATGAATTTGATAACATCCTCCTTGGTCACCTCTGCCATCGTGTCATCCTCCTATCATGGAATTCTCGCAGGCTCTTCCCATAGGCTTTCCTATGCCTCTTTCTTACTTAGGTCCTTCTTTAACCCCTTCCTTAGCGTCTTTCTCTACCTCTTCCTTAACCTCAACCTCAGCCTTAGCCTCTTCCTCTGCCTCTTCCTTAACCTCAACCTCAGCCTTAGCTTCTTCCTCGCCCTGTCGAGCAACCCGAATCGCCCCTAATACCTGCACCAACTTCATGATATGGGCGGAAAGGACGCTTACCAGACGGAACTGTCCGCCCTTGAGCAATCGTAAGAGATTTCCCACCAAAACCTCTCTTCCTGGCAGCTTAGCCAGACCCTCAATCTCGCCGGGTCCGACCACTCGTCCCTCGACGAGGCCTCCCTTTATCTCGAGCATGGGCATCTCTTTGCTGAATTCCGTAAGGACTCGGACCGGAGCAAGGGGATCATCATTAGAGATGGCCATTGCCGTTGGGCCAAGAAGGAGCCCCGAAAGTCCCTCTAAGTTTGTCTCCTTGGTAGCGAGGCGCATCAACCTATTTTTCACCACCCGGTACTCAGCGGAAGCTTCCCTTAGCTGTCTCCGCAATCGGGTAATTTCCTCCACGTTCAATCCGCGATAATCCGTGAAAATGATAGCCCTAAATCCCTGCAGCCTCTCATGGAGCTCCGCTACAACCCGCTCTTTTTCCCTTCTATTCACGCCTCCAAGCCTCCATGAAGTATCAGCCCAATTTCATGATATTACGAACGGAAACGGGATCAACCTTAACCCCAGGACCCATGGTTGTCGATAGGACGATACTCTTCAAGTAGACGCCCTTGCTCGTGGGAGGCTTTGCCCTGATAACGACTTCCAAAAGGGCCTTTATGTTGTCCAGGAGCTTTTCATCCCCAAAGGAAGCCTTCCCCACGCCCACGTGTACGATGCCCGCTTTCTCCACCTTGAATTCCACCTTTCCCAGCTTGATCTCCTTCACCGCTTTTTCAATATCGAAGGTTACTGTCCCCACCTTCGGATTGGGCATGAGGCCCCTTGGTCCCAGGATCTTTCCAAGCTTTCCAACGGAACCCATCATATCAGGGGTGGCTATGGCCTTATCGAACTCCAGCCATCCCTTCGAAATCTTCTCGACCAGCTCATCGCCACCTGCGTAGTCAGCCCCGGCATCCATGGCTTCCTTCTCCTTCTGACCCTTGGCGAATACCAACACTCGAACTGCCTTACCCGTTCCATGGGGAAGGAGAACTGATCCCCTCACCATCTGATCAGCTTTTCTGGGATCGACACCCAATCTAATAGCCACATCCACGCCCTCGTCGAAACGCGCATACGAGCATTCGCCCACCAACCTCAGGCCCTCCTTTAGATCATACCTCTTGTTCCGGTCGATGCGCTCTTTTGCTTTTGTATAGTTCTTGCCCTTTTTCACCATCCGGAGCTCCTCAAGCGACCTCTATCCCCATGCTCCTTGCCGTCCCCTCAATTATCCTTATCGCCCCCTCCATATCGAGGGCGTTCAAGTCCGGAAATTTAGTTTGGGCTATTTCCCTTATTTGGTCCTTTGTCACCTTTCCCACCTTTTCCCTGTTGGGCTCGCCGGAACCCTTGGCGATCTTCGCCGCCCTCTTCAAGAGAACAGCTGCGGGTGGAGTCTTCGTCACGAAACTGAACGACCGGTCCGCAAAGATGGTGATCACGACCGGGATAATCATCCCTTCTTGTCCCTGGGTCTTGCTATTGAACGCCTTGCAGAACTCCATGATATTGACCCCATGCTGTCCCAGGGCGGGACCAACCGGGGGAGAGGGATTTGCCTGCCCCGCGGGAACTTGCAGTTTAACCACCCCCATCACTTTTTTCGCCATTCTCCAACCCTTTCAGACTTAGCTCTTCTCTACCTGGATGAAATCGAGTTCAACGGGGGTTGACCTTCCGAAAATACTGACCAATACCTTTACCTTCCTCTTGTCGGGTTTCACCTCTTCGACCGTGCCAACGAAATTAACGAAGGGACCATCGATAACCTTCACATTGTCGCCGACGGTAAGGGAAACCTTGGGTTTCGCCTTTGTCACGCCTTCCTTTATCTGGGCAATAACCTCCTGAACTTCTCCATCTGGAATTGGAATCGGCCTCGTTCCCTCACCCGCGAACCCCGTCACCTTCGGTGTTCCCTTAACAATATGCCAGGTTTCATCGTTGAGTTCCATCTTGACCAACATATATCCTGGGAAAATCTTCCTCTGCGAAGTTTTCTTCTTTCCCTTCACCAGTTCAACGACGGTCTCGGTGGGAACGAGAATCTCCGAAAAGAGGGGAGATTTGTCCAGATTCTTAACCCTCTCCTCTAAATTCGCCCTTGCCTTATTCTCGTACCCTGAGTACGTATGAATGACATACCATTTATGAGCCATGGGACAATGCTCGCCCGAATTAGCTTAATATCAATCTAATGAGTTTCGATAACCAAAAGTCAACAATCCCGAGGAAGATGGCGCAGATGAAAACGGTGATGAGAACTACGACCGTTCCGGCGATGGCATCCTTTTTGGAAGGCCAGGTCACTTTTTTCAGCTCAACCCGTGCTTCCCTCAGGAAATGCCTAACGGCCTGAATCCTTCCCACTGTTCCATTCCCCTCACAAAAAATGGCAGGCCAGGAGGGATTCGAACCCCCAACCCCCGGATTTGGAGTCCGGTGCTCTATCCGTTAGAGCTACTGGCCTCTGC
>CAYFXP010000354.1:0-11651 GCA_964346935.1 uncultured Syntrophobacterales bacterium | reverse complement strand
TACCAGAGCTTGTCCCCTGAAGAGAAGGCGAATCTCAAAGGGAAAGTGCAGAGATGGAAGTCCTTGCCTCCGGAGAGGCAGAGGGTCTTGCGTCATAGAATGAGGAAGTGGAGGGAGCTTTCCCCTGAAGAGCGCGCGCTTTACCAACGAAGGTTTAATCAGTGGCAAAGACTCTCGCCCGAGGAACGGCAGCGAATCCGGGAGAAGCTCGAAAAGGGGAACGGATTGTCTCCGGAGGATCGAGAAGAAATTCGTCGAAGATTTCGCAATCCATGAGGGTGTTCATTGCCTGCCTATTAGCCTTTTCGCTTCTCGCGCGAACTCACCATTTCCAGCTTTGTGGCCGTTAGCCTAAATTCCCGTTCGCTCAGAGTTCGTTTTTCCGGTTTTCCGGGGATTCCCAACTTTGAACTTTGAAATTGACTCCCGTTGTTTCGTGTCCGTGTATCTCGAGCGCGTAAGTTTCGTGTTCGTAAATCGTTACTTGCTGTTTTTTATCAGTTATTTGACATTTGGATTTTGACATTTGAACTTTCCATTTTTAACGAATAAAACCAATCAAACTAATACAGCCAACCAACTCATTGCCATTTGTCATTTCGCATTTCCCTTCCCGTGTCCACTCCCTCAACCTCAACCTCAACCTTTCACTTTTGTCATTTCTCCTTCTGCTCGCCTTCTTATCTCTTCATTCTTCGCTCTTCATTCTCCATTCTCCCCTCAGCCTCTAACTTATTTCCCCCTTCCGATTGCAACACAACAGCACTGCAGGACCGTAACACTCCATGATTTTGTGCCCAGAGTTCGTTTTACCAGTTTTTCAGAGGCCACCCGAATTCTCCTTGACAATTCTCCCGAAACCGATAACATTTTGACAATTTGGACGGCCGAGGGAATCGTTGAGGGCTCTGGTTACAGGAGCTACCGGATTTATCGGGAGCCATCTGGCTGAAAGGCTCCTCGAGAGGAAATTCCACGTCCGATGCCTCGTCCGGAAGACGAGCGATTTGAGGTGGCTGAGGGATCTACCCGTTGAACTGGTTCATGGGGATTGTATTGATAAGGACTCTCTGGGTGGGGCTGTAAAAGGTGTTGATTTGGTTTTCCATGTGGCGGGTGTGACCAAGGCCATCTGGGAAAAAACGTATTTTGAGATGAATGCCTCCGGTACGGAGAACCTGATCCATGCCTGCCTTGAGCATAACACCCATCTCGAAAGATTCATCTACGTATCGAGCCAGGCAGCGGCAGGCCCCTGTCGGCATGGGGGAAGGAAAGGGGAGTCGGATCTCTGCGAGCCGGTTTCACCCTATGGCCGGAGCAAACGGATGGGGGAAGAGTTGGCTTTGGCGCACTCTGACCAACTGCCCCTCCTCATCCTCAGGCCTTGTGCCGTATATGGGCCAAGGGATAGGGATATATATGCCTTTTTCAAACTCCTCTCCAAAGGGATCAAGCCCTGCCTCTCAGGGCGAGATCACCATATCAGCCTCTGTTATGTTGGGGATATTATCCAAGGGATTCTGTTGGCCGCTGAAGACCAGCGACAGAGCGGCGAGATATTCTTCCTCTCCGATGGTGGCGATTACCGGCTGGAGGAACTCGGTGATATCATCGCACGGGCGATGGAAGTAACCCCCTTGTGCGTTCGAGTTCCGGAATGGATGCTGTTCGGAATCGCCTTTTTTTCGGAGTATTCGTCCAAGCTCACGGGGAAGCCGCCCCTCATTAACAGAGGCAAAGTTGAGGAAATGGTGCAAGACAACTGGGTCTGTGATATCACGAAGGCTAAGACCCGCCTCGGCTTTGAACCGCGAATTCCTCTGATCCAAGGGGCAAAGTTGACCTTTGAATGGTACCGAAAAGAGAGATGGTTATAGCACGGAATGAGGTGATAAATGGACGTCTTTGAGAAGTGTTTGAAGATCCATGAGGAATACCTGAAGGTTAAGGGGAGCGGTCACTACTTCTTCTTCAGAAAGATCGAATCGCCGCAGGACTCCGAGGTAGTGGTGAATGGAAAGCGATTGATCATGGCCGGATCCAACAACTATCTCGGGCTCACCAATCATCCCCGGGTGAAGGAAGCCGCCATCAAAGCCATCGAGAAGTTCGGCAGCGGCTGTGCGGGGTCCCGCTTTCTCAACGGGAATCTGGAGATTCACGAAGAGCTGGAGATGAAGTTAGCCCGGTTCTTCCGAAAGGAGGCGGCCCTCGTCTTCGCCACCGGTTATCAAACCAACCTTGGGGCAATCTCCGCCTTGGTAGGCCGCAACGATGTGGCCATCATCGACAAGTACAATCATGCCAGCATTATCGACGGTTGTCGTCTCTCCTTCGGGGAGGTAAAGAAATTTCGCCACAACGACATGAAGGATTTGGAACGGATACTCAGGAGGGTCAAGGGAAAGGGCAAGCTGATCGTCGTAGACGGGGTCTTCAGCATGGAAGGCGACATTGCCGATCTCCCCTCCATTATGGAATTGGCTAGGGCCTATAGGGCCAGGGTCATGGTCGATGATGCTCACGCCGTAGGGGTGCTCGGAGAAGGAGGGAGGGGAAGCGCTGAACACTTTCAGGTAGAGGATCGGGTTGATCTCATCATGGGTACACATAGCAAATCCCTTGCTGGCATTGGGGGGTTTGTCGCCGGTTCCAAGGAGGTGGTCAATTTCATCAAACACGTGGGGCGGTCCATGATATTCAGCGCGAGCCTTGCTCCTTCCGTGGTCGCCTCGGTCAGCACAGCCTTGGACATCATCGAGGAGGAACCCGAATTGAGAGATCGGCTGTGGAAGAATACCGAGAAAATGCTTCGGGGTTATGAATCACTGGGTTTTGATACTGGGGATAGTCAGACCCCCGTTATTCCCATCATCGTTGGAGACCCCATGAAAGTCTACGAGATGTGTGGGCTCCTCTTCAAAAATGGCGTCTTCGTCAACCCGGTCGTCAACCCTGCTGTGCCTCCCGGGAGGGAACTGCTCAGGACCAGCTACATGGCCACCCACACCGAGGAACAACTGGATAAGGTCCTGGGAGCCTTTGAAAAAGCGGGAAAACAGATGGGACTGATCTGACGAAAGGCAATGGGATGACAGGACGGGAACTCCATGTTGAGGAGATAAGAAACCAAGGGGAGCTCATGACCTTCATCCGATTTCCCTGGCATATCTACATGGGCGATCGGTATTGGGTCCCGCCCCTCATCAAAGATCAGCTCCAAAAATTCAGTCCAGAACATCCCTTCCGCTCCCACTCGGAGGTGATCCTCCTTCTGGCCAAAAGGGGGGGAGGGGTCGTCGGGAGGATAGCGGGGATCATCGACCATCACTACGTTGAGTTCCATCGGAAAAAGGTTGGATTCTTCGGGTTCTTCGAAGCGATTTCGGATTCCGAGGTTGCAGCGGCACTCCTAGCAACGGTTGCGGGTTGGCTCAAGGGACGCGGAATGGGGAGAATGGCCGGGCCGATGAATCCGTCCACCAACGACGAGTGTGGCCTGTTGGTGGAGGGATTTGATACTTCCCCTTCCCTCATGATGCCCTATAACCCCCGGTACTACCCATGCCTGCTGGAGGGTTTTGGACTGAGGAAAGCCATGGATCTCTATGCCTATCTAATGGAGGAATCCTCTTTCTCCCAGGATCGTCTGACCAGAGTCGCTGAGAAGTTAGGGAGAAGGGAACCCCAACTCCGCGTTCGCCCCATTGTGCTCCGCCACCTTGACGAGGAGCTCAATATCATCATGGAGATCTACAACCACGCCTGGAGCAACAACTGGGGATTCGTCCCAATGACCGAGGAGGAGATCGAGTTCTTCGCGAAGGCCATGAAACCCTTGGTCGTCCCGGATCTGGTTCTGTTCGCCTATTGGGGGGACGAGCCCTTCGGGTTCTCGGTCGCTCTACCGGATTACAACGAGGTTCTCAAACGCTTGAACGGCAGGGTGGGGCTCCTGGGTATCCTCAAGTTCTTCTACTTCACGAGGAAAATCAGGGCAATTCGAGTGATGCTCTTAGGGGTGAAAAAGGCCTTTCAGAGGAAAGGGGCGGAGGCCCTCCTCTATATTGAGACCTTCAAGAGGGGAATCCAAAAAGGCTATCACCGAGCGGAGTGCTCGTGGATTCTCGAGGAGAATACCCTCATGCAGCGCGGCCTTGAGGCGATAGGAGGAAGACGTTACAAAACCTATCGGATCTACGAGGCCCCTCTTTGATCGGCCACCTTATCAGCTCACGCTTTATCGCCGTTACCGAAACTTCCACTACGAGATGATACTGCATTTCCGGAAGCCCGTGCCCTAGGGCCGGCCAGCCTGAAACAGCCTATTCCACCATCCGTACAGTCGAGGACCAACCATTATACACCCCACCGCCATCGCCCCTCCGGCGAAAAGGTCAACCACGTAGTGATATCTCAGATAGACCGTGGAAAGAATGAGACCGCAGATGATGGGAAGGAATATGCAGAAGAGCAGCCTCTCGTAACGATATGCGAGGTACAAGACCATGAGCACGATCTGGGTATGGCCGCTGGGCATGCAATCCCGTTTGTTGTGCTCCAGGGCGTTCAATCCATCCCTGACCAGGTCTGTGAGGAGGCTCCCCTCCAAGGGAACGGTTTGGAGGTGGGTGAGCGTAAATCGAGGCCCAATGGCGGGAAAGAGGATGTAACCGGCGAATGAAAGGTAGTAGCCAAAGGTCAGGACAAAAATCGACATATTGAATTCTGCGGTCCTTCCCTTGGCATACAGGACCATCACGAGTATCACCGGGATGAAATAGTAGCTGGCGTAAGCCCCGGACATGAGATCGGTCAACCAGGGGACGACCCACCGCTCCATCCAAAGAGTGGGATGGACCCCGAAGATGAAGAAGTCAATCCGAATCAAGAACGGATCGATATCGCGACGGAGATACTGGATAAAATCACCGAGGGAATCGTAGATGAGGACCACGAATAGGAGGGGGGAGAAATGATAAAAGAGGGCACCTCCCTTCCCCCATATTTTCCGATCTGGGTATATTCTTAGCACGAACAGAAGGCCTATTAGTAAGGCGTAACGAAGGAGCAAGGCATGCCAGAGCGGAATCTGGTTACGAAAAAAGAAGGCCAGAAGGCTTAAGCCGGCGAGAAGGAAAAAGGTTAGTCCAAGAACGGGAGCAATTCGTCTCATTGATGGGAGGCTTTTATACACCGGGGAGGATAAAAAATCAAGTAAGCGCAAACGGAGAACGACATCTCGGGTTCCAAAGGAGGTGAACGGGCCTAATACTGGATGGAAAAGCATCGATTCATTTGGTAGGATTTTTGGTGAGGGAAAAACCACAGCGAGGAGGAAACCAGAAATGACGAACTATGATCGGCACTGGTTACAGGAAATGAAGGACAAGCTGGATGTTGAATTGCTTGGTGTGGCTTCTATCGAGGCGTCAAATTCGAAAGAGCTGGCCGAGAGGGCTGCTTCACTTTTGCCCGACGCAAAGTCCGTGGTAGTTTTCGGCAAGGAGCTTTACGCAGAGGTGGTGGCCCTGCTGAAGCCTTTCAAGGGAGTTGGTGAGGCCGCATACGAAGATCTCCTTGAGCCGCATAATGATTACCTGAATGGTCGCTTGACCAGGGCCGTTTTTGAGTTAGCAAGCGTTTTCCGGGGGGATGGGTATCAATCTCTGCCTCTCCCCGCGCGGGGATGTCCACTCGACAGCAGATTTTTGACGGCAATATTCTCGTACAGGCACGCCGCACAGCTGGCGGGACTGGGAACAATTGGTCGACACTCCTTGCTTATCACGCCTGAGTATGGACCGCGGGTGAGATTGGCTTGTCTGCTAACAGAGGCCCCTTTGGAAGGTTCCCCAATAACAAATGAGGAATATTGCACTGACTGTGATGCCTGCATCCGAGAGTGTCCGGCTCGTGCCCTGAATGTGCCCGAGCAGGATGAGGCCTACTCCATAAACAAATATGCTTGCCGAACCTACCGCCAGGCCGGGCTGACCTGCTCTGTGTGCGTAAAGGCCTGCGATGAGGTCCTGGACTGAGGTTAGGAGGGAAGACCCGTCTCGAGGTGTTTTGGCGGAGCAGCTCCTCAAGGCTAAATACCGATTACAGCCCGTCGTTGCTTCAAGGGAAGTTTCTACTCATTCTTTCCGATTTCCAATGAACCTCTCAATGATCGGGGCAAGGGCACGGGCCCCGTGTTTGGTTGACTGGTTTTGACACGGTAATAGCTTCGTCCTATACTGCGTTCTGAAAAGGGAATTGATATGCGGAGAGAGCATTAGCCTCACCGGGATAGCCCGGTTCTTTTGCCCCTGAGGGAAGGGATCCGGTGGCCGTCTGAGATAAGCCTGGGGAATAACTCATGAAGCTCTGTCAAACGTGTGGCCAGTTGTTGGGTGAGGAGATCACCACTTGCCCTGCGTGCGGAAGTGAGGTCGGCGAGGGCAGAAGGTACATCGACGACTATCGAATTGATGAGGTGTTGCACGAGGGGCACGCGAGCATCCTTTGTAAGGCCGTCAAGGAGGGCGAAGATAAGCCGGTCATGATCCGCATCTTCACCCGTGAATCGGGAGTTAACGAAGAGGTTGCCGAGCGGCTCAAGCGGGAACTGGAGGAGCTCAAGAAACTACCGGAAGAGGGTTTCGTCAGTCATCGGGAGATCAGGCGTTCATTCGATGGACTTTGGTACCGGGTCAGCGAATGGGTTGACGCTGAGAGCTGGGGTGACTTGGTCGGATCTGGGCGCCTCAATGACTACCGGGTGGCGTTTGACCTCTTCTCCAAAATCGCATTGACCCTGGAGGTGCTCGACCAGAAGGGACACTCTCTCCCCCACCTCATCCTCAACGACATCATGGTGATCAAAGGGGAGAAGGAGGAATTTGGGGTCAAAATCGATTATAAGCTTTCCCGATTCTTGGACCCCGGGCTGGATCGCCCAGGTCCCATGTTGAAGGAACTTCTGGGTTGTCACCCTGATATTATTAACGGGCGGCCGCTGGATTTCAGAAGCGACATCTGGTCCCTGGGCAAGATATTCATACAGATCCTCACCGCGGATTTCGCGATCTGCGACTTTCAGGCGAGAATTGACGAATTACCGCTGCCCGATGAGGCCGGACTCCTATTCAAAACCATGGTAGCTGACGACCCGGATCTGCGGCCCCGATCCATGAAGGAGGTCGCCGAGGCCCTTGCTCGAATCTCGGACGAGGAGATTGAGGAAGCCAGGAAACGCCAGAGCGAACGGGCTGTGGCGTCGGCAAGAACGATCAGGCGGCTTAAGGTTAGGCAAAGGCTGCTGGCGGCTTTGGTGGTGCTCCTCTTTGTAGCGGGGGGGCTATTCTGGTACCAGTCGCGTATGGCAAGGAAGGAGAGTGCGGCCATCCTCGAGGATTACGCCAACCAGTGCGCTCCCTCGGTAGCCTTTGTGCTGGCCGAGTATTGGCTGCAGGAGGGTAAGACCACGCTATACCGGAATCAAACTGAGGGAACGGCGTTTCTCGTAGACTCACAAGGGTTCCTGCTGACAGCTCGCCACGTTGCCTGCCCATGGCTAGAGGACGAGAGGCTCCTTATGGGCATCAACGAACTCAGGCAAAGCGGGCGTTCTCCCAGCTTTGGGTACCGGCTGTTTCTCTGGTTTGAGGGGGCAAGGGCCTTCAACCGCTCCGCGGAGCTCATTGATAGCCGTGACTTGGCGGACCGCTACTTCCTCAGATCGGCCTTTCGTACGGACGGAGCTCCGCGGCTGGCCATCGCGGGAGTGGCAAAGCCGCCCGTCCGGATCCGCCAACTGGTCAAATCCCGACTCAGGGACGACTTCGCCGTGCTCAAAATAGATCGGGTGCCCGAGGGGCTAAAGCCCCTCCCCCTGGACCTGAGGATGGAAGTACAGAAGATCCCCAAGCTTTCCAGGGTCATCGTACTGGGTTTTCCCCTGGGCAGCCAGACCCAGGCGGCCAGCGTTAACGTCAGCGTGACTAGGGGTCATGTTCGTCGTTCCTTTGAGGACCTTTTTCAGATCGATGCCTCATTATACGGGGGAAACAGCGGAGGCCCGGTGATTGATATGCGGGGGAAGGTCATCGGGATCGCCTCGGGTGTTGCCACGGAGGTGGCCCAAGGGCTGATACCGGTGATTATGCCGCGATGGGATATGGGGATGGTTCTGCCCGTTACCAAGGCCGCGGGTCTCCTTGAGGAACTCAAAGCTGGCCAAGTCAAGTGGGATGGGGGTCTCGACCTATCCGTGGAGGCCAAGCTCCAAAGAATCATCGAAAAGGCCCGAAAGGGCCACTGGACGGAAGCTACGGCCCTGGCCGATAAGGAGCTTACATTGAGCTTTGACCCCCAATTGGTTATGGCCGCAGGAATGATACACTTCTGCGCCGGGGACAACGGAGGCGCCAAACGACTCTTCCGCAATTCCCTTTCGATGGACGCTGAGAACCATCTGGCCAGGCTCATGTTGTTCGTCATTGATTGGCTGGAGGAGCGTTTGAGCCGGCATCGGGAAGAGCTGCTATCATTGGATTGGCGGTCGTCGGCTGAGTTCCTGGGCTACGTGGCCCGCGTTCTGGAGGGGCAGGTGGCCGAAGAGTCTGCCCTAAAGGGCTGGGATAACGAGGAGGAGAAGAGTTGGCTTTACTATGTGGTTGGCCTTATCAGGGCGAAACATGGGAAATGGGGCGATTCGGAGAGGATCTTGAGGGAGGCCGTCCTGGCGGCCGGCCCCGGCTCGTGGGAGTTCTTTTTGGCCCGCGCCAAATTGGACCAGGTCCAGAAGCAGAGGTTGGATTTCTTGGAGGCCGAGGTTCAGGCGGCCAAGTATGAGAAGGAAATAGCGGCCTTCAACCAGGCAGTCCAGACGGACCAGGCAGCTAAGGAGGGCCGCAAAGCCGAGCTGGCCCAGCTGAGGGCGTTACTCATGGCGGATAGCGCCGGCCCGAAGGACAAGCGGCAAGCCCTGGAAAAGATTTTGGAGATCGATCCGACCAATGGAGATCTCCTGGTGGGTTTGGCTTTCTACAGCGCCATGGAGGAAGCTTGGGAGCAAGCGCTGGAATACGCCAGGGCTTTCCTCAAGAAGGAGGGCAGGGAGAACGCGGGTCGATTGAGCGTGGGACTCTTGGAGGGCGAGATTCTTCATTACATGGGGAATGAGGAGGAGGCCCGAGCCATACTGGGGGAGTATGGGCGCCGGATAGGGGATCCGTGGTACCGAGCCCTGAGCGAATGTTTGGCCGGGAAAAGGATCGTGGACTCCCTGAAGAAGCAGGCCGGTGAGAGCCCCGAGAAACTCGTCACCGCCCATACCGCCCTGGGGTTCTGGGCCGAGGGGTCGGGGGACAAGGAGGGGGCTATCGACCACTACAAGGTGGCCTTGGAATCATTCATGGACACTTGGCTGGAGTTTGAGTTCGCCAAGGAGCGGGTCAAGAGCCTTAGAAGGCCATTGGGATAATTCCTTTCTGCACCCGGTAATAAGACGTGCTCACATGACTGTTTAAATATATTCCTCTATGGAGAGCGCCCATTCATACAAATCCCACCTCTATTACACAGGGGTTCCGTATTCCTAGGGTCATAAGATCACTCCATTTCTTTCAGCCTGTATTATCGCCTCTTTTTTTGAGGACGCTCATATAACCCATTTCTTGCGGGTCTTCGCTCCACATAATTATAATTAACTTGGGAATTCCCCGCAGCTTGCTGCGGGGTATATCCTCATGCTAAGCTCGGTGCATGGCAGATGAGAAGGTTAGATTCTGAAGTTACCAATATTATCCAAGAAACAGCCGAGGTCATTACCGAGCGGTATTCCATTGAAATGGAGGCGATCGGTTGCGACAAAGACCATATTCACCTGCTGTGCGGAGCCCATCCAAAGGTGGTGCCGGGCAGGATTGTGCAGATATTCAAAAGCATTACAGTCCGTGAAATATTCCGACACAAGCCATCAGTAAAAAAAGAGCTTTGGGGTGGTGAGTTTTGGACCGATGGCTATTCCGTTGGGACAGTCGGTGAAAGAGCCAACTGGGGTACAGTGCAAAAATATGTCCGAAAAAAAGGTAAACCCAGTATCGAGCTTAGACAGCTCAGATTCTTCGATTAGGTTTTGATACCCTGCAGCAAGCTGCAGGGTCGTTCATTGAAGAACATACCTCGTTTCTAGAAGAGAAAAGTAGTCAGGAACGAAATTGATAAAACCGAATAATATAAATAATGTAATCACATTACGTTCCTTTAGAAATTCTACTGGAGCCTCTGGAGCCCATTGAAGACGCATTTTTCCTATTAAAATAATCACGACTATTACGGAAATAATTGAAGCAACGCAAGATCGCCAGAAACATCGCCATGAAAAATGACGTTCTCCGAATATCCCGTCAAAGACCGCTCCAAATTGCGCTGGCCAATTGGACAAAGATCCCTGTACAAGTAAATTCTGTAGCCATCTCGCTACCTTGCTTTTCACTTCTTGCTTTGCCACATGATCAGCAAGGTAGAAGAAGGCAATCAAAGGTCCTATAACTGCCGCCCATCTCAACAAGTCTTAACTCCCTCCAAATTAAAACCATAAAAAAAGGAACCCACCGGTCCCGCTTACTGCCTCGCTCCAAACCTTAGTATAGTAAAATCGCAGATCTTGTCAAGGAAACCCAGAAATCCCCCCAGGCATATAGTCCCGAAACTTCATCACGTAATGGCACTCTCGCCTGATTAGGGCTTGGTTTTAGCTTTGATAATGAAGGGAACCGTAGATCCTACGTGTTTATGACCGATCGGCCGAATTCTCCAAAATGAACGAAGTCTTTGCTGAGTATTTCAGGGCCAACCCACCGGGCCGCACAACCGTTGAGGTGAAATCATTGCCAGCGGGGGCCCAGGTGGAGGTTACGGCCACCGCTCTGGCCGGCCCATAATCCTGATTTGCAGAGCATAATCTGCTACACGGCTACCGAGATCTCGATAGGGCGCGTTCAACAAGGTGAGCGACGAGCCCCTCAAAGAGGAACTTCCTATACGAGGCGGGTCACACCTTCCGCCACCTCGGGATAGTCTTGCGACATGATCGGGTCATGGCCTGGGAAAAGCAGATCGATGGAGGAGGCCCTTGCCCGCAGTTTGTCGTATGTTTTCATCCACCCCACCAAATCGACGATGATGGAGCTGGGCCAATCCTCCCGGTAGTTCCTGAAGATGTGGGCACAGTCTGAACCGAGGATTGCAGTGCCTTTCGCCGTGTTCACGGCCACAGCCTGTAAACCGACACTGTGTCCAGGTGCCAAGAGACATTCAATGCCCGGGAAAACTTCCCGGTCGCCGTCGAGAAGCGCAAGTCGGTCCGTCCCCTCAAGAGAAGTGAGATGAGCTTTAACGGCTTCATCGGATAAATGTTTGAAAGGAGGACGAGTTGCCACTGGGTCGCTTAACCAGAAACGGTACTCCGACTGCTGAATGTAGAAGGTGGCCTGCGGAAAAAGGATCGTACCGCTGGAATGATCCCAGTGGAGATGAGTGAGTATGACAGTTTGAATGTGCTCGGCGTTTAAATGGATTCGGGCTAGGATCTCCGCGGGGCTTATGTATCCCGTAAGGCTTCTTTCGCTGGCCAGATCGGGGGATATCCCCGCATC
>CAYFXP010000353.1:0-10795 GCA_964346935.1 uncultured Syntrophobacterales bacterium | reverse complement strand
GGTTATGGCGGATACCATGAGCCGTGTGTCACTGTTGAGGACGGATACCCGAGAGCACGGGGTAAAGGCCTCGCTTCGGGCATTAAATGTGAACCCCGTGAAGGGCAAGGATGTTCTCCTAAAACCCAATTTCAACACGGCCGATCCGACCCCAGGGTCCACGCACAATGACACCCTGATAGCCCTCGTGAAGGAGCTGTGGGCAATGGGGGCAAGATCCATCAGCCTCGGAGAGCGCAGTTATCCCCCCACTCGTGAGGTCATGGAGAAAAAGGGAATTTTCTCCCTTATGGAAAAAACGGAGGTGAGAGTGATCGATTTCGATGATTTGGACGAGAAGGACTGGGTTCTGTTCAAGCCAAAGAAGGGTCACTGGCCAGATGGGTTTCGGATTGCGCGGCCCATCCTCGACGCGGAGTGCCTGGTTTCTACATGCTGCCTGAAGACGCACCAGTTTGGCGGCATCTTCACCATGTCCCTGAAGCTCCATGTCGGTGTCGTTCCCACATCTCGGCATGGTTATGATTATATGAGACAGCTTCACAGTTCTCCCCATCAACGGAAGATGATCGCGGAGATCAACGAGCCCTTTATCCCCAGCCTTGTCATCCTGGATGGGATCGATGCCTTTGTCGGCGGCGGCCCGGCAACAGGAACGCGTGCACGGGGTGATGTCTTCCTCGCTTCGACCGACCGGGTGGCCATCGATGCCGTTGGTGTAGCCGTTTTGAAGGCCCTCGGGAGCAACAGGAGCATCATGGAACTAAAGGTATTCGAGCAGGAACAGATTGCAAGGGCCGTGGAACTTGGACTGGGAGCTTCTTCTTCCTCTGAGATCGAGGTGATAGCGGCGGATGAGAAAAGCCAGGACTATCGGAACCATGTTGGGGAGATACTGGGGCAGGGTTGACGGCCTGCTTTCCACCCCCGGTTCGGAAGAGCCCCCTTCGGCCAACCTATAGGCCTCGAAGCGTGGATGGCAAGGGGCCTTGGGGATGTGATGGAAACTATAGAGATCTCTGAAAAGCTCGCTCTTCGCCGCTCAGAAAATGTTTTTATCAGATGAAAACCATTGTCCCTTCGCTTCAGTGCTTCTTGGCCTGTTGCCGAATTCCCCTTCAACAACCGATTCCGAAATGGTAGCCTTGACGGGCACCCGACTCCCACAGCAGATTTCGCTCAGGGACAACGGTTTTCCTCCAGAAAGCAACCAGACTCAAGGAAGAAAAAATCTTAATTCGCGTTCAGAGCTCCTTATTCCGGTTTTTCAGAGATCGGGATTAGTAAATCTCTACGCACTCAACCCTTCCATTTCCGAACTGAGCCATGGTATCCGCTGCGACGGTGAGCCCCTCCCTGAGGTAACGCCCTTCGATGCCCGGCACACCATACGCATAGAAAAAGACATTTCGCGTATCGTCGCTTATGCGGGTTTTCTCGTCTGGACCCTGGCAAAGGATGCACACGATCTCTCTCTCGTCTCTCAACACTATCTCACCCTTCTTGGTCTTCATCTCGCGCCCACCCATGCCCTGACAGATTTCACCTTCATTGGCTATATCTAGAGTCAATGCGCCGTCAAATCGTTCATAATCAGCTACGGCAACAAGAATGCCTCCGCACATTTCGGCCATGAAGTGGGCGTCTACCATAACGTTGTACTTGGGAAACCCGCTATGGATGGTCCTCTTGAGATGCTTAGGCAGAGGGCATTCGTAACCGAAGCCTTCAAAGAACTGCTCATAAATATCTATTCGCTCTGAAATTTGCGCAAGGTTTTCCCGTTTTCTCATCTTCCTCAGGACCTTCCGCTTATAGAGATCAAATCCAGCTGGGCTGAGAAAATTCTGGCATCCAGAAATCAGGGCCAATCCAAAAGGTACTCCCTCATAGTGGGTAATGTAAGCTGGTGAAATGGAAAAGTTTTCAAACATCGTCATCCCCCCGAATTCCTCGTGTTTCAACTCCTCAGAGAGTTGGGCGTGCCTATAAGATCCTTAAAGAGCCTGAGGTAATCCAAGAGATGCCGGATGGCCGAATAGTTGGTTGCCACATTCCTTTGGGCCCTTTTTGCCATTTCCAAAGCCTTTTGGGGCGCCTCAAAACATCTTAGAATTTCCCCCGCTGTCTCTTCAGAGGTGTAAACGAGGTTCCCCCTTTCATCTTTATATCCCACCCCATATCCATAGAGGCCATCTTCTTCTATTAAATGGGCTGGACCTCCCACATTCCCTGCGATAACGGGTTTTCCCTTACACATTGCCTCTAATATGGTGAGGCCTAACCCCTCCTTCAAAGACTTTTGCAAAACAACAGTAGATGCCCTTTGCAGGGAGTTCACCACGAGCGCATTATCAATCAGGGGAGTCGCTCCCAGGTTTATCACGAAAATATGCGGGACTTCTCCAACCGTCCAAACCACCGAACGAGGTATGAACGCTTTCTTCTGGAGAATTCTCCTCTTAGCGCCGAGATCGTGTATCAGTTCGGATAAGATCTTCTCTCCCTCAGGGTCGTCTCCTGCCATATTTCCCGCATAGACAAGCTGCAAATCCAAGCCCTCCCTTGACAATGCACTCCGTGCACTCTCAAAGGCCTCTACCACTCCTTTCGGGTCCTTGAAGCGATCAAAACGAGATATCTGTAAAATAATGGGCTTATTTCTATCAATACCGAGGCTCTTAAGGACATAGGAGCAGAATTCAGGGGGGAGCTCCATATTCTTTGGAGACAAGAAATTAATGGCTTCGGGAATTAAATAGATGTGGGTTTTCCCTTCCAGCTTCCTGAGGGCGAAATCTTCAAAATGGAATACAGCAGCATCATAGTGCTCAATAAACGGCAAGAGAAATTCCACGAGCTCTTTTCCCGGGGACGATAGATCAATGTGAGCCCTCCATACTTTCTTCTTGTCAACATAAGAAATGGCGGCCAGTGGTTGCGGGTCATGGCAAATTACTATGTCTCCCCTTATTCTTCCTGTCCTTGATAGTTTCTTCACGATGTAGTCGGACTCCTTTAGATAGATCTTTTTCATCTCTTCCGTAAGCCTTGCTTCCATCCCTTGTAAGATGTTATGGAAGGTTTTCGTTATCGGGAAGAACTCCCTGGGATTTTTCGGCTCTACGACTGTCCAACGGGTCTTGATGCCCAAGCTATTCATCAAACCCACGGACCAACCCAATATTTCTGCCACTCCTCCGCCATGTCTTATGGAACTAAAATGGGTTACCTCCAATCCCTTAAGCTCCTTTGCGAGACGGTAAATCTCCTCTACCTGTTCTTGTGGAGGCTTCAATTCCTTGGGGATTTTTGTCACCAAATCTTCTATGGTAAACCTCCTGGGAAGGGATTTGACCAATACACTGACGTTTCGAAGTAGGGTATCTTTCTCTGCGGATTCTTGGGGAACTACGAAAATCAGGGGTAAATTCTCTTTGTCGAATCTCAAAGGAGGGAGGAGGCCCAGCTCTACAGCTATGTTCTTGTCCTCTATCCCATCACCTCTCATTTCCCTGATTTTTTCGTCTATGGCACTCTTATCTCCTAGCCCTTCAATCTCCGCTAATCGTGAGATGATTTCCCTCACGAACCACCGTTGTTCAACCTTGCTTTTCTCACCGAGAAATCCCTTGGTGGGCATCCCCTTTCTTCCCCACGTGCAGTATATCGCCCAGGAGGGAAACCCGACGGGTAAGAAGACACCATCGAGTCGATAAATGACATGGTAGACTTCCAACAGCCCATTCAAGATTTCGCTTAAGACCTTGGATTTTCCCATTCTTTCCATGGAAATCTCGTCGACGTTCGCCTCAAAGATCTCATGAGCCGACAGGGGATCCTTTGACAGATGTCTTCTCAGGGAATTCATTACTTTTGTCGAGAAATCTTGTTCCCGAGAGTAGTGTTGCCAGTCCTGAGAGAACATCTCCATCTCGATATTCAGCTTTGTGACGAGGGAAAGGTAGAGAAGATAAGGATACTCTAGGTCCGCGGCCCTGGGATACTGTGTGACCAAGATCTTCCCGCAAATTATATCAATATCCGACGGCTCTCCACGCGAGTGCACCCATTGGGCGAAATTCTTACTATCTTGAATGAGAAATCCCTTTTCTTGGAAACCAAACCAATCGGGTTCGGCATCTTTGAACCAATCCCAAAACCCCTCATTGAATGCTCTCCCCTCGGCAGAGGAAGCGAGGACAAGGATATCCCTGGGCTCATACTTCTTAAGGGCAGCCTTTAAGTCCCTATAGCGAAATATCTCAAATAGATTGTGGGGGATGTTACTGGCAAGGAATTCAATTATCTTATTCTGGTTTAAGAAAAAACACTCTTTACGAGAGAAGGGAAGGTATTCAAATATATTCTCAACGAGCGTGCTCACATCCCTCACGGAATGGACATTTCCCTTCAACGCCTTTTTCAATGCCCCGTCGGTTTCGCCCATACGTCTTTCAATAAATTGAACTTTTTCCGCCTCTGGGAGAAATTCAATACCCTTCCCTTGAACTTCCTCCATTACCTCTTCATAAACCTCGGAGATTCTAATAACCCTTCCCTCAATATCTTTAACCTCTATGGGGAGATTTAAAGGAACACCCGGTAAGAACTCCAGTAAGACTCTCTCCACTGGCGCCGTATATAATAATTTCCCTTCTCTCCAGTGTTCCTCAAATGCATCTCTTAACCTCGTGAAATCCCGTACCTGGATTTCCCTCAATCTGTCAGATTCCAACCTCTTCGCATCCTCCTCCACGTTTCGGATTTCCTTGAAGAATGCTGCCAGCCTCGCCCTGTACAGGATGACCAAGGTATCGAGAATATCCGCTCGCGGTATCTCTTTCTGAAAAAAGTAAGCCAAAATGAGCATATATACACACTGGGCCCAATCGGAGGAAGATAAGTAAAACTCCTCCTCATCCATGCTTGATAACCCCGATAGTTTCTCATAAAGGGGAGGGGGGCAGAGCTTCTTATATAAGTATTCTTGATATCTCTGAAAGTCGATCTTAAATCGTTCAATTTCATAGGAAATATCGAGGTCGATTTTGGGCGGTTCAAGGGGAGGCAGGGTTCCATAGGTGGGTGGCTCAGCTTTTAAGCCTTTGCCCTCCCTTAACCACCAACTTGATGTGTACCCAATTTGATCCAACATCGTCGTCAACGCTTGTCTCAATCTCACCGGGAATTGGCCTGGGGAGGGGAACTTCAGCCTTGTTCCGAGGTTCGCCTGGCAAATCTTCAGATTATTTACTATCGCAGTGATAGTTAAGAAAATGTCTATTCCGTAATTCCCCACATCTGTTTCGGCAAAAAGTTTCTTATCCTTCAGGAATGTGTCCAGGGCTGTCCTCCGTATTCCATAGACTCCTCCCATAGGTTCCCTTAACCTGTGGCCGTAAAGAGAAACTAAGATTGGGGTTACCAAATGGTCCGTCACCCTCTTACCCTCCGGAGGCCTATTAAACACGGGAAGAACAAAGTCATTTCCCAGTTCAATTGGTCTGTAAATCGAGAAAATCCACCGGGGTTGTATTCCCTGCTTACCCTTTTTCAAGAAATCCGGCTCTACAAGAATCAAATCCGCGCCTAAGCACTCGCTTGCCTCCATTAAGGCCCTCAACGTCCAGCCTTTTCCGTCAACCTCCTTACCGAGGGCAAAACAGTAGCCTTTTATGCTCTGCTCCTTGAGGATCCTCCCAATTCTTGTGAGCATCCGTCTTCCCTCATGAGCACCTGCTAAGACAACGGCGACCTTCCTTCCGGGGTAAAATTCCCTTATGCCCTGATGAACAATCCCTATTACTTTTTCCAGAGGAACCATCTGTTCAGGGGTTCCAATAAAGGGAATACCTATGACGATTTCGCTTTCCCTCAGGGCGGAGATTTTCTCCTTTACGCCTTCCAGGCTCCCTTTATAAATTCCTTCCTTTGTCACCGGGAAGCTGACCTCCTCTCATATTCCCCCGAGGGCAGTTTCTCCTTTACTGAGAAGCACGTTTCCCCCTAAATGGTTTTGATGATTAACTGAGCGGATTCGGGGATCCCTGAAAAGTTGGGAAAACGAACTCTGAGCCGGAAATTATAGTGAATCGAATTAAAACTTGCACTGCCCTAACTGTATAACTGCAACACCGCAGAACCGCAGCACCAATGTTCGAGCAGTGAAGAGCGAGTTTTTCAGAGACCTCATGTACAACACAGGACAATATAGAAGGTGATACGAGGGAAAGCAAGGGGGGCCTTTGTAAATCTCCACACACTCATTGTGTTACTTCGGTCAACAGATCCAGGTAATCCGATAAAAGCCTTGTTGTGAGAAAGTGCTTTCTAACCCTCTCTTTAGCCTTATTTCCCATCTCCGTTGCCAAAGATGGGTTTTTCAAAATCTCTATAATCCTCTCCGAGAACTGATCCTTGTTGTTGGGTTCGACCAAAAAGCCTTCCTCGGCATCCCTAATCTGGATGGGAATCCCTCCCACATTGGTAGCTACCATTGGTTTTCCCTTCCACAAACCCTCCGTTACGGCAAGGCAGAATCCCTCCCGTATGGAGTTTTGTACCAATACCGAGGAAAACCTCTGTATGGAGTTTACGAGAATTTGGTGCTTTCCCACGACGAATATCACGTCGCCTTTTTCCCTCAGTTTTTTGGCCTTCCGATAAACTTTGGCATATATCGCAACGCCTTCCGGGTCATCCAACGCCATGTCGTAGCAATACACCAACCTGCAATCCACCTTTTCCTTTACGCGTTTAAATATTTCGAGCAGGCCTTCTGGATCCTTCCAGGGGTCCATCCTCGAGACTTGCGTAATAACCGGTTTATCAGTTGGAATCCCCGCTCGCGTAGCATACTTTGAAATGTCTTTTTCGGGCAGCTCCTTGTTCTTAAGGGATAGGGGGTCAATAGCGGGAACGATAACCCGTTGCTCCACCGGCAGATCATCCTTCTTGTACTTTTCGGTGGAAAAAATGACCATATCGTACTTGAGGATAAACCCCTTAAGGAATTCCCAAAGCCTGGCATTCGGATCCGTAAGGTCTATGTGACACCGCCAGACCCATGGTTGACTCTTTCTGTAGAATTTTATGAGGGGGAGGGGCTGTGGGTCGTGAATAATGATACAATCATGGTTTATGTGGCAATACGTGGAAAAGGCTTCGTTGGCACCAAAGTAAAGTTGTCTTTTCCTCTCGGAAAGTTTTATCGAGTCGCCCTGGAGGGCATTGTGGAATTTCTTGGTAATCGTGAATAAATCCGGGCTACCGCGAAGCATCCTCCAATCGGTTTCTATGCCCACATTGTTCATAAGGGGCACGAGCGAGTCCAATATCTCCGCCACGCCACCGCCGTAGTAAGTAGAATTGATCTGCAAGAAATGCTTTCCGTAAAGCCCCCGAGCCTTCCTGTATATGTCGCAAATGACTTCATCTCCCACTATTCCTCTGTAGTCGTCCAAATTCCGCATTTCACGCCTCCGATTCCATTAATAGCAACCTATCTCCTTTTTATCCCATCTGTTGGGCCAAATTGAGATCACCTGGATAAACGGGGAATTCCTTATATTCGGTGGCGGGATTCTTCGGTATAGTTCTTATCAACCCGTTAAACCCTCCTGTAGTCTTTTATATAGGGCCTGTTTTTCGATACTCAAATCCTCGCCACGTTTTGCAATTTTCATTCCAGATCCCTATCCCTTAATCGCTGTTTACTCTACTTTTCTCCATTGACTCTCGACTTATCCGCAGATTCTTCAGTAGAAACGCCGGCTTTTACCTATTCCGAAGGCCGGGATTCCTTTCCCATCACGGTGAAACTCAGGGACATGGGAAATTGGGGAGGGGTGAGCGGCGTGAAAAATGTGAACGAGGAATCGATGAATGATGACCTTTTTGCATATTTCCTCTTCTAGGGCTATCCAGAGAGAGCTCGGAGAACGCCCATGGAAAAGGGTAAGAACCTCTGCTTTCTAACAAATTGACGTGCTGAGGTCCCATCATCCAGGTAGTGCTTGAGGATCTGCACATCGGGGAGTTCCGGCATAATGGATCCCCAGCCAGCAAATGAGACGGCCTGTATCTATTTATGATAAGATAAGGACAAAGGGAAGGGAGTGATGAAGTGATGTTCTTGGCGATGCTCATGTTGGTGAACGGGGTATTCTTGGCCGCGGCCGTTGCCTTTACCTTGGATTCCCTTCGGGAGCACGAGTGGCGGGCAGCCAAAGTCGGGTTCGGGGGCGTGTTGTGCATGGTCGCGCTCGGGGTAGTGATTCTCCTCGTGCCGGGTTTTCGTTGGTTCATGGCGATCATCTTGGGCGCCTTAATCCTCTTGTTTTTCATCTGCCTTATACCAGGAAGGTCTAATCCACGGGCTTTAAAGGGATCACCGGGATATGCGGTCCAAAATGTCCAGCGCTTCGACGAGAGGGATATTGTCTTCGCCCGAAACCGTTCTCTTCCACCCGGATCGATGGTCTACGAGCGTTATTACCAAATGCACCCGGAGAGGGAGGAAGGAGATGCGAAACGCAGGGCTGTCGGCGGCCCTCTGGGAAGAATGGGGTCAATCGATGGGGAGCATCGCCCCAATGTTGCCATGCTCAAGGGTACATTTCATCTGCCCCACAGCCTGGGGCAGAAGGAGAACGTGGAGCCGCCACTTGGGCCCTCTGCCTTCTCCATGGACCCAGGGGAGGCCACCGAGAGGATCAAGGGATTCGCGCAACATTTGGGAGCCGCCCTGGTGGGGATTTGTCGTCTGGACCTGTGCTGGGCATACTCCCACCGGGGGGAGATTTTCTTTGACAACTGGGACGATTGGGGAAGGGAGATCCCCCTTCCTCTTCCCTTTGCCATCGTCATTGCTGTGGAGATGGATGCGGATCTCGTGAGGGGTGCCCCCCATACCCCTTCGGTACTGGAGAGCGGGGTAAATTACGCAAAGGGTGCATATATCAGCACCATCCTGGCCAATTTCATAGCCCAGTTAGGTTATCCTGCTGTGGCCCACCACCTCCGCCATTACGATCTCCTCCTCGTGCCGGTGGCCGTTGATGCCGGATTAGGTGAATTGGGCCGCTTCGGTTATCTTATCACCAACGAATTCGGTCCTCGAGTCCGCTTGGCCGCTGTGACGACATCACTGCCGTTGGTTCCCGACAAACCCGTGGATTTAGGAGCGCAGGAATTTTGTGCCAGATGTCTGAAGTGTGCCGAAAGCTGTCCCTCTGCTTCCATCCCGAGGGGAGAAAAGGCGGTTTTTAACGGAGTGGAGAAATGGAAGCTCGATGAGGAAGGGTGTTTTGGCTATTGGGGGGTGGTGGGAACGGATTGTAACATCTGTATGGCGGTTTGCCCGTACAGTCGCCCTTACCGTTCCTTTCATCGACTTATCAAATGGATGGTGGCCAAATCACCTCTTGCTCGAGCGCTCCTTCCATCTGTGGATACTATCATTTACGGGGGGAAATGGCATTCGGGTAAAGCCCCATCTTGGATAGATTACTCAAAGAGTAGGGAACCGTAGCGAATTGTATTGGCTGGGATTCTTTGATGAAGGGATTTGAAGAGTGTCCCTGCGGAAGAGAAATAACCTCAATCTGTTAAGACGGGTATCCCTCTAATCCCATCTTTCTGCTATGTCCGGGTTGAACTCAAATTTACACTCGCATTCTTGACACTCCGCGTTTTCCTCAGTTTCTTCCTTACAGAGCTTGACCTTCGCACTGAAGCAATTCGGGCATTTGAGGTTTACGAGCATTTCCTGTATATGGCACCACTGCTCACATGAAAGTTTCATAGGGTCCTCCTTTTTCCGTTAGGACAAAATGCTTCCTTAACAGTTTTTCAACAGTGCTTTCCATTCTGGTGATAAGAACGTAAATCAAAAACCCCAGGCGGTTTTTTCCTAAACTGACTCCAGTATCATCAGGTAGCAGCCCAAGAGTGTTAGCAAGGAAATCTCGTTCATTAAAAGCGGAGAATGCTCAATGTGCACTCTGCCTTTTGACTCACCTTTGGGTACCAGAAAAATTGCGAAGGGATTGGATTTCCTGTTGAAGTGAACCAAGGGTTCTCCATAGGCATTTGTAAAGAAGCAGTTGGTGCGCCAGACGTTGCCAGGCACCCAATAAAACGTCTGTCCGTAGCGAAATTCCAGTGAAGCCTTTTTTCTTATCCGTGTATTTCTGAGAACCGCAACATCCGTGTGAGAATCAGCGTGGCGAAGCATCACCCTTTCGGTGGGAAACCATTTCCTCTCGAATAACCACCGCCCTTCTGCTGACTCCGCCACTGCCTGTCCACGAAAGTCGTCCTTCAGGTAGATGGTTCCAATGATCGTCTGGCCTGAACGAAGGACGTATTCCCATCTGCCGGCCCATTCCCCGGCCCGATAATCAATCTCCCGGAAGGGCTTCATCCAGTCCTCTCAGAAAGCTATACAACCATGGAGCCATAATTTCGGCAAAAAGTAAATAAGAATGATTAACGGTCCTTCGGGATGTGAACTTTTTCTGAGTTAGCCGAAGGAGGACGGGGCTTTCGGCAAGCCCATGGACAGGCTCACGGCAGGTCCATCGACAGGCTCGGACCATGCTCCGGTCAGGCTCATTTCGACTCGAGATCCACTCGTTATCTATGATGGCGTAAGCCTTGAGTGAAAAAGGGGCGCCATAACTATTGATAGAGCCCCTTTTGAGTCGAAATGGCTTCCCTTCGTAGACTCTTTTCGAATGTTTATCTCGACCACAACAGGTGAAGTTCGAGAAACCTGTGAAGCTATCCA
>CAYFXP010000352.1:0-3365 GCA_964346935.1 uncultured Syntrophobacterales bacterium | reverse complement strand
AACCTTAGCCTTAACCTTTTTTCTTCTGACTGCAGCACTGAATACCGCGTTCACGTATCAAAGCCACACTCTCCCCCAAAGGGGAACAACACACATGCCTAGCTCTGTTTCACGTTCTTCTTCAGTATCTCGCTGGCCAGATTGATATTTTTTTGCCCGTATGTCTTGATGAACCCCGCCAATTCCGCCAAATCTCCTTCCCCTTCGTAGGTAGAGAGCTTGAGCAACATGGGCAGGTTCACCCCGGTAATCACCTCGATCTTCCATTCCTCGAGGAAGGAAAGGCTGATATTGGAAGGCGTTCCCCCGAACATATCGGTTAAGATGAGGACTCCCTTCCCCCTATCGACCTTTCGAATAGCTTCGGAGATCTTTTCCGTAATCTCCTCAACCCCCTCCGTGGGATCGATTGATACGGCCTCGAACTGCTTGAGCTTGCCCAAGATCAATTCCGCCACGGCCAGTAATTCCTCTCCAAGCCTCAAATGAGTGACGATGATGATCCCCACCATCTCCCTTCTCCTACCCCTTTCCGATGTCCCTATGAGTCGTTCTCAGGCTGACATCTCCACCCTTGAGACTCTTCTGCAGGTACATCTCCACGGCATTCACCACCACGATAGACCGGTGTCTCCCGCCGGTGCACCCAATGGCAATGGTCAGATAGGTCTTGCCCTCTTTTTGGTACAGGGGAATCAGGAATCCCACCAACTCCTGAAACCGCCTCAGGAATTCCCTCGTCTCATCCCACTTCAACACGTACTTGGTAACCCGCTCATCCTCTCCAGTCAACCGTTTCAATTCCTCAACGAAGTATGGGTTGGGGAGAAATCTCACATCCACCAGCAAATCAGCCTCGTGGGGAATGCCGTAGCTATATCCGAAGGAGAGCAGCGTAATGGTCATCTTCCTCAGCCTCGATTCGTCTGAGAAATATTTCCTGATCTCATCCTGGAGTTCGTGAACGGTGAAGTCCGAGGTGTCGATCACTTTGTCGGCCATATCCCGCATGATCCTGAGCCCCTCCCTTTCCGACACGATTCCTTCGTGAACAGGCCTACCGACGGCAAGGGGATGTTGCCGTCGAGTCTCCCGATACCTTCTCACCAAAATCTCGTCGGAGGACTCCAAGAAGAGGATTTCAATCGGATACCCCTCCTCTCGCACCTGGTGAATGATTTGGCGAACCCCTTCCAAGAACTCCTTTCCCCGAATATCGATAACCAATGCCGCCTTGGTTATCTGGCCAGCTGATTGCGAGCAGAGCTCCACGAACTTGGGAAAGAGCACGACGGGGAGGTTGTCCACACAATAAAAACCCATGTCTTCCAACGCCTTGATGGCGGTAGTCTTCCCCGACCCGGAAAGGCCGCTGATGAGGACAACCCTCAAATTCCTCACTCTACCTCGTCTCCAGATAACTTATTCCAGCTCCTCTTGGAGGTGATCTTCCTCGTCAATTTCTTGTCCAGCTCCGCTGCGGCATGGTACCCCATTCCCTTCAAAAGGTGGTTTTTTGCCGCGACCTCGATAATGGTGGCCAGGTTTCGGCCAGGGGTTACGGGGATGCGCACCATGGGAAGCTCGACCCCGCTTACTGTGTAGCCCTGCTCCTCCAAGCCGAGACGATCATAATCCGCATGCCATTCGACGAGCTCCACTACCAATTCCACCTTCTTCCTCTGCCGGATCGCCTCCACCCCGAAAAGGCTTTTAATATCGATAATGCCCAGGCCTCGAATTTCCATATGGTGTTTGACGAGGTCGAACCCGCTGCCGATGACGGTTGAAGGGGGTACCTTTCTGACGTTAACCACGTCGTCTGCCACCAATCGATGGCCCCTCATGATCAGGTCCAATGCGCATTCGCTCTTACCGATCCCACTTGGGCCTAAAATGAGCACTCCGACGCCGAAAACATCAACCAACACCCCGTGAGCGCTCTCCCCGGCAGACAACCTGCGCTCCAACAGCTTCGAGGCACGCTGGATGAAAAAGTGGCTCCCGAGCCCTGTCCGGAAAAGGGGAATGCTTGCCTTCTCGCTCTCTTGAATGAGGGATTTGGGAATTCTATCGCTTGCCGAGAAGACGAAGCACGGGATGTCGAGCGAACAGATTTTCCTGATGATTTCTTCCCGTTTCTTTGGAGGGAGCGTCTTGAGGTACGAAAGCTCGGCGTTTCCTAAAAGGTGAATGCCGTGGGGCTGAATATGATCGGTGAAGCCCGCTAGGGCGAGACCGAGTTTATTGATACGAGACTCGGAGATTTTTTTCCTCAGCCCCTTCTTCCCCGCAACGAGCCTTAAATCCAGACCATATTCCTTCTCCTTGCTTAAGTTCTCCACCAAAATAAATCTCATTTCCCCATTCCACCGTGGAAGAGAAACCACCTCCTAAAACTTCTCGTCCTCTTCAGCGATGATCCTGAAAAGATCCTGACCGTCACTCGCCTCCATTAAGCGATTTCGAAAACTGGAATCCTTCAGGAGGCGTGAAATCCTCGCCAAGGCCCTCAAATGTATTCCCGCCGAATTTTCCGGCGCGACCAGCAGGAAGAAAAGATGCGTCGGTTTGTTATCGATGGATTCGAAATTGACCCCCTTAATGCTCCGACCAAAGGAGGTAACCAATTCCTCGATCTCCTTCATCTTCCCATGGGGAATGGCAATACCGTCGCCAATTCCCGTGCTTCCCAATTTCTCCCTCTCCAAGAGAACCTCGACGACCTTATCCCGGTCCGGCAGTTTTCCCCTTGCGACCAATACGTTGGACAACTCCTCCAAGACACCCTTCTTGCTGGTTGAACTCAAATCTTGGATGATGGAAGTTTCATCCAGAATATCCCTGATCTTCATCTCACCCCGCCTTCAATATTCCCCCTGAACCGCTGCTGGCAAAAAAAATAACCCTCTCTCCCGTCGGTCCCGGAGTCGTTTGGTTCCACTTTGGGAGTTCAGGCCCTCCTATCTCTCATACTACCTTTCGGCCACGTGGCCAGTCTTGTGCCTCCTGATTTTCCCGCGGCGTTTCTTGATCTGTCTTCCTACCTTCTCCATGACATTATCGATGGCTGAATACATATCATTGGACCTTTCTTCCCCGTTGATACTAACGCCCTCGCCCTTAATCGTCACCTCCGCGATATTCCTGAACTTCTCTACGGAAAGAACGACATGGGCCTCTACGGGGTTGTCCAGATACCTCCTTATCTTCATCAATTTCTGCTTGGCATACTCCCTTATGCCATCATTGGAATCCATATGTCTAAAAGTGACGCTGATCTGCATCGCTGCTTCCCCTCTTGTCTCCTTTTCATTTAATGAAGGCGAACATCAGAATAGCCTCCTTCTCTCGTTGGAGGACAG
>CAYFXP010000351.1:0-6936 GCA_964346935.1 uncultured Syntrophobacterales bacterium | reverse complement strand
TGATGGATGCCGGATTCATGGGCAAAGGCATTAGCCCCCACAATGGCCTTGTTGGGCTGGACCCGGATGCCCGTGATGGAAGACACGAGACGACTCGTGGGGTAGATCTGCTCGGTTTGAATTCGGGTGTCGAGGCCTATGAGATCCCTGCGAACCTTTAGGGCCATGACGATCTCCTCAAGGGCCGTGTTCCCTGCCCGCTCTCCAATGCCGTTGACGGTGCACTCTACCTGTCGGGCTCCATTCTCCACCGCCGCCAGTGAATTTGCCACGGCCAGGCCGAGGTCGTTGTGACAATGAACGCTGACCACCGCCTCACCTATGTTCGGGACGTTCTCCATGAGATACGTGATGAGGTCTGCGAACTCATTGGGCACGACACATCCCACGGTGTCGGGGATATTGACTGTCGTCGCTCCCGCCTCGATGGCCCCACCGATCATCTGGGCGAGGTATTCTCGATCGCTTCGCGTGGCATCCATGGCCGAAAACTCCACATCATCGGTGTAGGCCTTGGCACGCTTTACGGCCCTGATAGCCTGATTCAGGACATCCTTCCTCGACATCTTGAGCTGATGTTCCAGGTGAATGTCCGAACTGGAGATGAAGGTATGAATCCTCGGCTTGGTCGCTTTCTCAATGGCCTGCCATGCCCGGTCGATATCGGTGGGGTTTGCCCGAGCAAGGCCGGCCGCAACCGTTCCCTTCAGCGCCCCAGAAATCGCCTGTACAGCCTCGAAATCCCCTTGCGAGGCCACGGGAAACCCGGCTTCGATGACATCGACTCCCATCTGTTCCAGCCGTTTTGCCACCCGAACCTTTTCGGTAACGTTCATGCTGAACCCCGGGGACTGTTCGCCATCCCTCAGGGTCGTATCAAAGATCTTGACGAATTCTGACATGGCCTCCTCCTCGTAGGTCGATCCGCGCCCGAGTTCATGGGCCTCTCCCATGGAGCATCAAACCCGGGAACGATGTGGTTTTCTACGATCCCCTCGGTTAACGGATGCCGTGTGTTTGTCGATAAGTCGCCTCCCTCCACGCGAGAGGGCTACCTGACCTGTCCTGGCGATTTCCAGAATGCCGAAGGGATTGAGTAGCTCTAGGATGGCGCTAATTTTCTTTTCATCACCGGTTACCTCCAAGGTTAGGCTCTCACGGCTCGCGTCCACGATTTTGGCCCGGAAAATGTCTGCCGTCCGCATGATCTCAGCCCGATTCCGTTCCCTTGCGCTCACCTTTATCAAGGCCATCTCCCGGGTTATGAAATCATCGTTGGCTGTGGTGAGTTTGACCACCCGAATCACATCGATTAGCTTCCTCAGCTGCTTCATGACCTGTTCGATCTCAAGATCATCTCCCACGGCCGTACAGGTGACCCTTGAGATCGTTGGATCCATGGTTTCCGCAACGGAAAGGCTGTCGATGTTGTAATCTCTCGCGCTGAACATGGCGGCAATTCGCGCAAGAACTCCGGGCTTATTCTCGACTAGGATGGAAATCGTATTTTTCATCTCCAAAACCTCAAGCAGGAAACGTCAAGGGTACTATCTTCCTCGCCTTCTTGCCGGGCTTCCCCAAAATCATCTGGTCAATACCATGGCCAGGCGGCACCATGGGAAAGACATTCTCTTTCGGATCAACCTGAAAGTCCATGACCACAGGCCCATCGATGGAAAGGGCCCGCTCCAAGCATGGAACGACATCCCTCGGGTGATCCGCGCGAAGTCCGATGGCTCCATACGCCTCGGCCAACCTAACGAAGTCCGGTTGGACATCTAACGAGGTTTCCGAATATCGACCGTCAAAGAAGATTTCCTGCCACTGACGAACCATACCCAGGGAGCGATTATTGAGAATTGCCACCTTGATGGGGAGCCGATACTGAACCGCCGTAGCCAGCTCCTGTACATTCATCTGAAAGCTTCCCTCGCCGGCAATGTCGAAGACGATACGGTCCGGGAACGCTATCTGGGCACCGATTGCAGCCGGAAGGCCATAGCCCATGGCCCCTAACCCCCCTGAGGAAAGGATGGTCCGAGGTTGAGTGAATTGATAGAACTGGGCCGTCCACATCTGATGCTGGCCCACTTCCGTTGCAATAATGGCGTTGCCTTCAGTTATGCGATGGATCTGCTGGATAACGTATTGCGGTTTGATAACGGTCCCCGAGGGCTCATAGTGCAGGGGATACTCCTCCGCGTATCCCCGGACCCCCTCCAGCCACGGCTTCCGAGCGGCTTTCCAAACGTCTCCCTGCTCTTTGAGAAGTTTAACCATTCGAGAAAGGATGTTCTTGGCATCCCCCACGATGGGGACATCCACGGTTACATTTTTGCTGATGGATGAGGGATCGATATCCACATGGATGATCCTCGCCGAGGGTGCAAAGCTTTCAACCTTTCCCGTTACCCTGTCATCGAAACGGGTGCCGATGGCAATAAGCAAATCACTATCGGTAATAGCCCTGTTGGCTGCGTACGTCCCATGCATTCCCAGCATGCCCAGGAAGAGGGGATGATGGCCGGGAAATCCTCCCAACCCCAGGAGGGTGACCGTTACCGGTATCTGGGCCAAATCAGCCAGCGCGAGAAGCTCCTGGTGAGCGCCCGCATGAATAACCCCTCCACCGGCATATATCACGGGTTTTTTCGCCCTCATGATCTCTCGGATAGCCACTTTGATCTGGCCGGGGTGCCCCGAAGTAACAGGGGCATATCCCCGGATTTGAACCTTCTGGCGGTATTCGAAGAGGGCCTGTCCCGAAATGACATCTTTGGGGAGATCGATGATCACCGGCCCAGGTCTCCCCGTCGAGGCGATGTGAAATCCCTCCACAATGGTTTTTGCCAGATCCACCGTGTCCTTAACGAGATAGTTATGCTTAGTACAGGTCCGGGTTATTCCCAGGATATCGGCTTCTTGGAAGGCATCGTTCCCGATTTGATGTGTCGCGACTTGACCCGTCAAAACGACTATGGGTATGGAGTCCATAAAGGCCGTTACCACGCCGGTAACGATATTAGTCGCCCCTGCTCCCGACGTAACCAGGCAAACTCCAGTTTTGCCCGTTGCCCGTGCGTAACCGTCCGCAGCGTGCAGGGCCCCCTGTTCATGGCGTACCAGGACGTGCCTAATCTGGGGATAATTCATCAGCTCATCGTAGAGGCTGATGACTGCGCCTCCCGGGTATCCGAATATGACTTCAACGCCTTCGTGAAGCATGCTTTCCAAAATAATTTTTGCCCCTGTTAATCTTTTCACACTCAACCCTCCCACATAGAGTCGTCCCTGCCCTATGGAATTCCAAGGACAAAAGTACAAGACCGCTTTGTCGTCTCCATGAAAACGAAAAAGCCGCAGGATTTCTCCCACGGCTCTAAAAAGCAAAGGCCGTGGGCGCCCCCGCTGCCCACGGCCTGACCCCTTAAGAAACTCGACCTCCTCCCGGGTCGGGCAATGGGCAGCACGTAAGGACCAAGGCCAAAAGCAAACCCAAAAGCCCTACGATAACAACTACCAAAATCGATCCTGCCCAATCCATGGAAGAGCCCTTCCTTCGTACTCAAAAACCAAAATTAAGCGAAATATATACTCTATCTAGCTATAATTGTCAAGCAAAAAATCAGGAATTTATCGAGAGTTGTCAACGGGAGTAAAGTAAATTCTCAGAAAATTTAAATTCTCTTCCGGGGCATAATACTAATTTTGTTGATACGAAAATCGGCTTTCGTTAGGGGATCATCATGGCAGTCAAAGCAAGTGTGGTGATGCCGGGGTATTTCCACCATATTGTCCAGCGAGATATCATAGCCGCGGTCAAAATTCGGGCTTTTCCGGGAAAGGCACTCTGGTTGCGCTATTCCCTGGAAACGGGCGTAATCTCAGTTGGAACGAGCACGATTTCAATGCGCCGATTTCTTGCTTGCCCCTCTTCGGTTTCATTGGAGGCGACGGGGTGGTATTCGCCGTATCCGGTAGCGGACAGCAAGGTGGGGTCTATACCGATTTTCTCCTGCAGGTATCTGGCTACATTGGTCGCTCGGGCCGCCGAGAGTTCCCAATTCGTGGGGTATCTCCTCGCCAGTTCTGGTCCGATGGGAACATTGTCGGTGTGGCCCTCTACATTGATTGCCCTGTCCTTCACGTTTAACAGGATCTCCCCCACTCGCTCCAATACTTCGATGCCCTCGGGCTTAATGGTGGTCTTTCCCGAGTCGAAGAGGATCTCGTCGAGCATGTTCACCTTCAACTTACCCTTCAACTGCGTGATGGTGATCTGGCCCTTCTCGATCTCCGCTTTCATGCCCTCCAAAAGATCTTCATAGGTAGACTTAATCTCCTTCATCTCTTCTTCTCTCTGTCGCTTCAAAGCCTCGGCTTCAGATTGGAGCACATCTACCCTCTGCTGCAGACTTTCATTTTCCTTCTCCAGCTCAGCGATTTGATTCCTGAGATCTACAATGTTCTTACTCAGGGCATCCTCCTTAGCCCGTAAAATCTTCTCCAGTTCCGCGTTATCCTCCTTGAGTCGGGCGACCTCCCTTTCCAGGGAAAGGTTTTTAAGCTTCAATTCGGTTCTCGCCTTCTCCAGCTCGTTCCTTTCTCCCTGGAGGGCAACCACCTGTTTATCGAGGGCCTCTTTCATCCCCTGCAGCCGGGCATGCTCGGATCGCAGGGCAGCGAATTCCCTGGAGAGTTTCTCGCCCTCTTCCACCTTTAGTAGATAGTCCTTTTTGCTCACGCAACTCGCCATAACCCCCAAGGTTAGAGTCAACGAGATGATTAAGATAATCCCCTTCTTGTAATTCATCGGTTCCTCCATGTGGCTTCGTGCCAATTAGTTCATTTAGGAATACTTATCTCGCTATACCTATTACCTGAGGTTGGAGAACGTTTACGAGATCACTAGTCTTGAGCTTCAGGATGAGGCCACGCCTCCCGCCGTTGATATAGACCTCCCTATGTTCCACGACTCCTCTGTCGACGTAGACCTGAAGCTGCTTCCTCGCCCCGAAGGGGCTAATACCGCCTACGAGGCATCCTGTTAACCGTTGCGCATCCCGCTCGCTGGCCATCTGTGCCTCCTTAACACCAATAAATCTGGCCAGCTCCTTTAGGGAAACATCCTTCGTTCCGGGCATGAGCACGAAGACGAAGCGATGGTCCGAGAGCCGAACGACGAGGGATTTGAGCATAACATCGAGAGGAACGTCCAAAGCTTCGGCTGCGTGTTCCGAGCCCTTCTTCTGGAAAGCATACTCAAGGGATTCGAAGGGAATCCCGCGATCAATCAAAAATCGCTCTCCCCTACTCGCCACGACGGTTTCCTGTCTCGGTAAAGGATAGAGTTTTGTTCCATATGCCAAAGTACATAGCGTTGCCATTTCGCCTAAAACGGCCCAGGACGGGAAATTACAAGAGGCATTTTATAATGAAATCCGTTTGAAGGCAAGCACAAGTTTCGTAACTTCTATTAACTAATCATACTAAGGACGCCTTTCATAGCGGATTTTCGTCAAGTTATGGGGAAATAGGTTGGCATCAAAAACCCCCTATTGCTATAATGAGCAATAGAATGGTCTTAACGAGGAGGCGAATATGACTCATCGAGATGAAGGATATTACGCCCAAAAGCACGGCGCTCGCGCGCAACTCAACCGAACAATCGCAGACGCCATAAGGAAATGCTCAGCAGAAGGGAAAGTGCCATGTACGGAGGCATTTCGCATCGCGGAGGAGATGAGCATTAAGCCGTTAGAGGTAGGACGAGCTCTTGACCTCCAGGAGATAAGGATCATAAAGTGCCAGTTGGGGCTTTTCGGACACGAAAAAGGCAAACGTCTTATTGTCAAACCCGCCGAGACGGTGCCCCAAGATCTGGGAGAGGCCATTCGAGCATGCCTCGTCAATGGACGGTTGCCCTGCGCCACCGCTTGGGAGATTGCGAAACGATTCAATGTGCCCAAGATGGAGATTACGTCGGCATGTGAGAGGCTAAGCCTTCACATTAGTCAGTGTCAGTTGGGAGCATTCTAGACGGGACAAAATCTTCTCTATTTCCCTCTTTCGGAATCCGGCAAGCTCCCCGACGTATCCAGACGGCAGACGAAGTCTGTCTCACAAGCCTCACATTCGAATTGGATGGTGGTGTGATCGATATTGAATCGATCCCTGAGGAATCGGTTGATCTCCTCCCGAATTTGGGAACTTCGGCTGGTCATCTGATCCTCGATGAGGATATGTGCGCTCAACGCATAGATCCCAGAGGTGATGGTCCACAGGTGGACGTGGTGTAAATCCCTCACGCCCTCGATGGCCCTGACTCCATCAACTACCTCATTCAAATCAATATCCTTCGGGGTAGACTCCAAGAGGATGTGCACCGATTCCATCACCAGTTTGTACGCCCCTATCAGAATGATAACCCCAATGACAAAGCTGAGAATGGAATCAACCCTTTGCCAACCAGTAAGCAAGATGATAGCCCCCGCGAGTATTACCCCGAGGGACGAGAGGAGGTCACCAACGACGTGGAGAAAAGCCCCCTTCACGTTCAAGCTCTCATGGCTCCCGACCCTCAGCACGAGGGCACTAACGATATTCGCCCCCAGCCCAATGGCGGCAACGCCCAGCATAAGCAATCCCCTTATCTCCTGGGGTTCAATAAACCTTTGATACGCCTTATAAAAGATGAAAAGCGATAAAACCAAAAGCACCGCTCCATTGATCAAGGCTGCCAGGATTTCCAGTCGGTAAAAACCAAAGGTCTGCTTCTCCGTTGCGGGACGCGTGGCAAAGCGCAGGGCGAAATAACTCAAGAGCAAGGCCAAAATATCCATGAACATATGTCCGGCATCGCTCAGCAGGGCAAGGCTATTGCTTAACAGACCGCCAATCAACTCGGCCACCATGATGGCGCCGGTGATGAAAAGC
>CAYFXP010000350.1:0-4546 GCA_964346935.1 uncultured Syntrophobacterales bacterium | reverse complement strand
ACATCTATCCAGGGACGAAGGGTTGCAAAGACGTAAGAGTCCTTCAATTCCGGGATAGGTTCTTCTAATTCGAAAGCACCAATTCTCATTTAATATCCCTCCAAAAATCGCTTAAAGTGCATTCCGGTGAATCTCTCCTTAATGTTCGTGCGAGGCTGACCATCAAAACTTCCATTGTTAATCCAACTCCTTTATTCATATCAGAAAAAAGTCAGGGTAAGCAATAGCCTTGGTTTATTGAACTCGCAGGGAAATAAGAGATATTCTAAGGAAATCAAAAAGTTAATGAGGTTTTGTGATGGTTGAATGTAATAAAATTAGTCAGGAAGATAAAGACTGAAAAGCAATTTCCCGGTTGATTCCGGAGAGGTACTTGATATAACCATTGCCCTCGGAGGAAACTTGGTCACCTTCAAAGGGAAAGTGGTCTATGTAACATTCTCCGAAGATGAGGGCTTTGAATTCGGTATATCCATCGAAGATATCGACGATCAGGACAGGGTCGCCCTGACCCGGTTCATTCATTATTCTATGGAGTCCGGACATAGGCGGGCTGCGTAGAATAGTCCTTCTTTAATCCGCTTAATTATAAGGCCAAAATCCGACTAATCTGATGTTAAGTGCCTGTTGCCCATATCCCTGGAGCGAACATTAAAGAATTTTTGGCAACCATCCTTAGTGAAGGGAAACGGCCGTAAATCCCGCGTTTGAGCTAAGATGGCGAGTTTTCGGAGCGAAAGATCCCCGATCAAAAATTCTTTTCAGTGAGCGGAATGGGTTTTGGGCAACAGCCCGCTAAGAAATGACCCCACTTTATAGCCAAACTCAAGGCCTAAACTCCAAGGGATGCAATAACTAAGATTACGCACTGTTCAGTTCCCGCATTGGCAAGGCCGTGCCTTGAACCGGTTGGGATCCATATAGCATCGCCCGGCACCACCCGTTTTGTCTCATTATCCACGGTCATTTCCCCCTCACCATTCATGATGAAATAGATCTCTTCCATCGCATCAACGTGAGGCTCTATCCTCCTTCCTGGCTCAAGCCTTGCAATGGCTAAAAATCCCAGTTCTTTCAAGATCCTCCGATCCAGTATCATCTGGGCTATTGCCCCTCCGTGAGCAAGATACCTGGTCTCCAGTACCTCCTTATCTCTTACATTTCTGACAACCATAATCCCCCCAAATTAGCTCGTTGTCTGAAGATCCTTCCTTTCAACTCGTTGAATCCTGGCGTGACGGATTTCACAGATTGAATTTGCCAAAAGGGTGGTGTCCTCTTCCTGTCCAGTGTCGCTAATTTATCGAGTGCCCTTCGATCTGTGAAGAATGTACACTGCCACTACGACCCCCAAACCCCCTAAGCCCAAGACGCTATAAGACCAACCCCACGTCACATACATGCCGGCATCCGCATACGCCGGATTTGCCCAGTCCAAAAAGGTGCCGAATACGAGGGCTGAGATGGAGCCGGCGCCGAACCCGAGAAAGCTCCGAACCGCAAATGCCGCCCCCATGTAGGAGGGGACGACGCTCTCGGTCAACCCGGCCGAAAGAATGGGGGAATCGCCTAGGGCGGAAAAGGCATATATCATCCCGACGGCGATGATAAGGATAACGGGAAAGCCAATAAGCCACCCCATGGCAAAGGAACAGGCGGTACTGATACTGCCGACGATGAGGATCACCAGGGCGCGGCCGAGCCTATCCGAAAGGGCACCCATGGACAGAGATGCCGACATGCCCATAAGGTGGAATAGCGCTACAATCTGGGCACCGCTCGCGGCTGCCGTCCAGGCCCCTGACCCCTTTACCATTAAACAGGCTGAGAGAAAGGCCGGTGTCCACGCCCACATTCCCAGAAGTTCCCAACTATGAAGGGCGTAGGCCATTATGAAGAGGAGGGCCGATTTATTCCGCAAGACTTCGGCGAAGAACGTTTGTTCGTGGCTCCGCGGAAATACCTTGTTCGGCGTCGAAGCTAAGGTTACCCACGCCAATAGGGAGCCAACCAATGGACCCGAGCACGTCAGGAGAAAGGCAGGACGATATCCGCCCCACGGTAAAACCGCCCCGCTTATCCCAAGGGATACGGCATAGCTCAAAGAGGTGCTTGCAATGAAAAATCCAACGGCCTTTCCCCGCCTCCTTGCTGGGTAACGGTCGGCTATCATCATCAGGCCCGGCGTGTAGACCCCGCCCAATGATATTCCGATGAGGGTATAGAGAATGAGGCCCGAGTAGTATCCTCGAGCGAGGATGGCGAATAGCATTGAAGCAGTCGCTGTGCAGACAATTGAGCAGAGAAAAATGCGCTTCGCCCCTATCCGGTCGGCCAATTCCGAGAAGATGACCAGGGAAAAGGCATGACCAATGTGGAACCCGCTGGAAATAGATCCCGCGGCCGCCGCGGACATTCCCCATTCCCTCTGCAGCACGGGCAGGGCCGCAGCGTATGTCATAAAGACCAAATAAGTAAAAACCCGAGAGGAACAGATCCCCAAAAGCCACAGGTCAAATCCCATTCATTACCTCCCCTTTCTGCTTTCTGGCCCCACGATGATTCCGCGATTATCCTACATAATCCCGTTGAAACTCAAGTATCGCATTGCCTGAGAAGATTTTTCCGTGCGGTCACCATCCGGTGAGCGATCAAGGGAGAATCCGTATGAGGGATTATATGTAAGGAGAGCCGTGAAACGAGGGAGCTAAAAAAAATGAAGCTCCGCTCCTGATAATCCCTTTATCTCAATATCTTGGCTGTTATGTAAAATCAGCGAATATTTCTCCGCAATCTACACCCCCAATCGTAACCCCCGAATACCTTTGTATAACCGAAGACTTTGCCTCCGCGAAATATTCACTCGGGCTTCCATTGAGGATTGCTACATATGCCTCGACGAACGCCGCGAGGTCATCCGCTGCTCTAATAAGCTCCCCATCCCGTGGATTAAAAGTATCTTCATTGTATTTATCATTGATCTCCTGGCTACTCAATTTTCTTGTCTTCCCACCTACGGTGACGATGCTCTCAAACTCATTTTCAGTGTACATTTTAAATTCCGGAGACCAATTTTCCGGGATCAGGCTATATACCTCCTTCTCCATCTGTTCCCTTTCATATTCTTTTATCAAATAGTCGATTTCCCTCACGGAACGCTTCACCGGGGAAATGATATCCCGGGTGAGTACCTCTGGTAGATCATGGAACAGACCCGTGAAATAATTGTTTACGCATCGTTGTTTACATGCCTCTATTTGCAGGGAAAAAAGATAGGAGACTATGGCGACAAATAACGAATGTCCTAAGACGGATGTCTTGGGTATTCTGTGCAGATTAGCCCACCTCGATTGGAACCTCAGTTGACCGCATAGGTCGATAAAATTCCTATACTTGTCATACATAGCCAGTTCGGCTATACCCTTTAGGTCGTAGTATTTCTCCTGTTTCCTCTGTAAATCCTCTTTTATGGTATTCATCTCGTAGCTATTGGGATTTGCCCATTCTATGATATTGAACTCCCATTTCGTGGAGTAGAAATGAGCGGCGCTCAAAATCCTCTTGTTTAACGTCTCGTCAATACTCGAGAAATAGTCTTTCAACCTTTCGCAAAAGGGAGAACCCAAGGGCAGTATATGTGGCTCCAAATCTGAGTATACCCATTCATTGAGTTTCCTATACTTATCCGGATCTTCCCTTATCTTGTAGAAGATTGGAGGTTTTAGATCGGTAATTACAATGCGCTGCAAGAGTTCGAAAATCCCTCCCTCGATGATCTCTATCCAGCTAAAACCTTCCGCTTCCTCCTCAAACTTGCCGAGGAAATACCCAATCACCATTTTGTGGGCTTGTTTATCCAACTCTATTAAGTCTACTGGCCGTATCTTATCATTCCACCTTTGCATGTAGGCAGCATCGAATATCTTTAAGAGCAAGGCCTTGCTTATCATCGCAACCTCTGTGGTTTTCCTCATTCCATCAATGGAAGTGAAAGGCCGAATGACTGGCTGAGAACTATGAGCTCTTTTACGGTAGCCGACGACAGAGGGATGCCCTCTTTCAGCCTCTCGGACTCAGCCCGAAATTCGGGTTCTCCGGGCATTAAGATCTCCGTTTTATTTTCCGCTTTCCGGCTCTCCTTGATACCTCTTATATACCTATCCATGCTCTTCTTGAAATTCTCTCTGCCGATAAAACAGTCCGGATCAAGGGCCATGAAGGAATGACAGGTTCCCTGAATGCCTTTTTTGTCCTCTTCATAGAGGCTCTTTATGTTCCGGGTCCATTTGCCTCCCGTCAAAACTGCCGTGAGTATCTCATGGGATAAAGCCAATCCATACCCCTTATGTTCCCCCATCGGGGCCAGGGAGCCTCCTCCCTCATATCCCTCGTACGGGTCCTCCGTAGGGAGCCCATCTTTGTCATGGGCCCAACCAAGGGGTATTTTCTCGCCCTTCTTCCGGCGCAGGATCAGTTTCCCCGAGGAAACAACGCTGCACGAGAAATCCACAACCACTGGCAGGTATTCGCCAGTGGGAAATACATA
>CAYFXP010000349.1:0-3232 GCA_964346935.1 uncultured Syntrophobacterales bacterium | reverse complement strand
TTCGGCTGGCCGGAAACCCCTTCCAGCCTGCTCTCGGTCATGATTTTGACCCGAGGCCTTCGGTTCACCTCCTGGATTTGATTGTCCACCACGCAGGCAAAGCATTTGTTGCATTTCTCCGACGCCCTACAGGCAAAAACTCCCGCCTGTCCCCCCAGCCGATCTTCCCTTTCAAGGATCGTCGAGGGGATTGTCATGTCCGCCAGCTCAAGGGCCGCGGTAATCCCCGCAATACCGCCACCAATAATCAAAACCTCTCGATTCCCCCCCATGTAGCCTCCGGTTTCACGTGGCGGATCTATCGCGTTCGCTGAAGGGCGAGAAGAACGAATGTTCAACTGACCATCGGCTTCAACGAGCTGCTCAATCAGAGCTCAAGCCATGAATCGGAGTAGAGGCTGTGGCCCAGGAGCACCTTCGTGGTCTTGACGTAGTCGACTTCTTCCTTGCTCAAAGAGGTCAAATCCGGCTCATCCCCATCCACGACCCTGAAGACCACTTTCCTGATATCCTCCCGCTGCCCCCTGGTAATGCTCTTGAGATCCTCGTCGAAGGCATCCACGATGGCGGAGTGCATTCCGTACTTCTCGGTCATCATCAGGTAGGTCTGGTTGAGAATAGGCCTCAAATGGGCAGGTGTGCCGTTGGACACGTTGGAAAGGCCGCAGGTCGATCTTAGCCCAGGGGACATCTCCTGGAGGTCCTTGAACATCATCATGAACTCAAGGAGGCTCTTCACCTGGTCCTGTTGACTGCTCACGGGTGTTACAATGGGGTCAATCCAGACATCTTCATTCGGTATACCGTATTCTGCTGCCTTCCCCATCAATTCGGCCGCCAGCGACCCCCTCTCGCTGGCATCCCGCGGCATCCCCTCGGGTCCCCAAAGGAGTGCCACAAAACCCGCGTCATATTTCTGGGCCAGGGGCAATTCGGCCTCCATCCTCTCCGGCCTGGCCATGATGGAATTAATGACGGCCTTTCCCTTCTTGTTCTTGTACGCCTTCAACCCAGCCTCGATGGCCACCTCGTTAGTGGTATCCAGGAAGAGAGGGACATCCACGACCTCTTGGACCGTCTTAACGATCCACTCCATCAACTCGTCCCCCGCCTTTCGGGCTGGCCCCAGGTTTATATCGATATAGTCTACGCCTGCCTCCGCCTCGGCAACGGCAAGCTCTTGAATCGTCTTGGCTTCCCGGTTCTTCATGGCATCACCGATCCGTTTAACCATGACGTTGAGGTTTTCCCCAATCAGTATCATGCTCTCCCCTCCTCTTGTTCACCAACGAGCCCTATCCTACAAAAGAGTGGCTCTGGGGACCATCGAGCTGTCCTAAGTGCCCCCTATTTCCACATCTCCTTAAGGTATCCGGGCAGGTGAGCTGCCTCCCTCGGCCCGATCATCACATCCCAATCCGGCCCCAGCTCCTCCTCAAGATCCCCTGATACCACGGCCACTGCGCCTGGAATGATGATCTTCCGGTGCTTTACCTTATCCGCAATGCCGCTCTTCTTGACAAAGGCCCCCATGGCATCGCCAACGAACTTCCCCGCGGCCCATGCCGTAAGCACCGAAAGACCTTCGGTATCCATGACCGCAAGCCAACTGGAGACGCGGCTGGCCTCGATCTCCCCCGACACGATAAAGTAGGTCAACGAGAAATTCGTGGTAATCATTAACGGGGAATTCTCATTCGGGGAACCGATCTCGTAGACCTTCTGCTCCATCATCATCGGCCGCTGAGGGTCGGTATAGATGTTCATCCTCTCCACCAAGAGCGGAAAGAGGCTCGAACCGTCGAGGTTGGATAAGACGATGATGCCCCCATATTTGGCGATAAAGGTGGCCGCGATGAGGGCTTCCTTCATCGGGTTATCGGTCATTTCGCAGGGAAACGTGATGGTTGGATACCCCAGGGGGCGAAACTTCTTCATCAGTGCGGCCCGTCGAATGAACACCTGGTCCTCGAAGGCCCTGCGAAGGGTCCGCGATCCGCCGTCCAAGACCAGGTCCTTTACCCCCGCACCCTCCAGCTTCGTGGTTAGTTGGGAGAGGGCCTCCAGGTCATCCGCCTTGACCGCGAGGGGACAGGAATGTTCCTTGGCCAATGTCGCCAGGGCATCGGCGTTACCATCGGTTACGGCATAAATCAAGGGAACTCGATCGGCACAGGCCTTCACCCCGGCATCCAATGCCTCGGCCTTTTCGCTCATGAGGACCAACCCGCCATCGGTCTTCCTCTTTACCTTCTCGATGAGGTTAACGAATTTGGCCGCATCCCCCGTTTCGCTCTTCACGGCGACCAATTCCGGACGGAGGGTCAGGCCCACCCGCTCATACCTAAGTTCCGTGAACCGCTTCAATCGGGCGTCAATCTCCCCATCATCCATCCCATCGGAGACCAACAGGGCGATCCCGGGCTTATTGACGAAGGTCTTCTCATGGCGAAAGAGCACGGTCTCCCCACCGATCTTCACGGCGTTATCCCCGACGCCAATGGTGAGGGGACGTATGGGGGGTGCTGCCGCCTCGGAAAGCTGTTCCTTGGCCTCGTCCGACACATACGGACAGGAGGCCAACTCGGCCTTTCCGGCAGCGAGGTTCATGGCGAAGGCCAGGCATGTCGGAACTCCGCATTCACCGCAGTTTGTCTTGGGCAACAACTTAAAGATTTGGATTCCTGTCAATCCCATTGCTCCATCTCCTTTCCATTTTCTATTACCCTGCCCCTACATGGCCCGATAGCTAAAATTCAAGGGGCTTCATGATCGACAACGCGTTACCTCACGCCTCCAGGATGGGATCCATGGTCAGGGCGGGGTGTTGTTTCTCCTCGAGAAAGGGAAGGATTGCCTCCTCGGTCTCGCCGACGGTCTCATCGGCTATTCTATCCAGCAGATCCGGTACGCCAAGTTCCTCAGCCCTCTTGACGAACCGTTCCTTGATTTCCTCCTTGAGCATCTTCGGCATCCAGACCACCCGAAGAATACCGCCTTCCGCGCTGAGGAATTTCCTCTGGGTGATATTGTATTTTCCATGCCCCACGAACCCCGGGGTAATCACTCCTCCACCCACAGTGCCGGCCAAGGTGGTGAATTTCATCCCGCAAGGGGTCATCCCCAGATAATCGCGGTTGACCGTCATGATGCCATTGCAGAGGGGGAGCACCGCGGCAATACATTCACAGCATCCACAGGTGGTCATGGGATCGTGGACGATGCTGTAGAA
>CAYFXP010000348.1:0-4318 GCA_964346935.1 uncultured Syntrophobacterales bacterium | reverse complement strand
AATCGAGATTCGGGACACCTAGCCTCGCTATCCCCTTTCTTGCCTTTTCTCCCTCACCATGACCTCCACGTCCGCCATCCCCTTTTTTTGGATTAGCGGAGGGAGTTCCTGCAACTCATAGGCCATGGTGAAATCGTCTCTTGGTAGGAAATAGCTTGAGCTGAGCGATTTTTCGATGAACTCGTCCTCCGGGATTCCATCGATGTAAAGGACCCCTCGGCGGATGAAAACATCCACATAGGGATATTTCTCTTCCGCTTCCCTCAATCTCTTCTTCAAGCTCATCCGATTCTCCCTCGCTTTAGTGTTTCGCTGAATGTTGCCCGGATTCACTTTCGCTCACTAAAAAGAATTTAGGACCATTCTACAGTGCGCTGAAGGGCAAATATCTTTTGAATGGGCCCATTCTCCAGCACGTTACGCTCCGGGGAACCTGAGTCCTCTAAAGTAATAATACGCGAGTAACATGCTATCCCAAAAGGCTATCATTGACAACGAGAGCTTAAACGCTCTCTTACCCGTTGGAAAATAGATTCGAACATTGGCCGGGTCAGGCGTCCGGTCTGGGTATTCTGTTGACTTGGGTGATAGGAAGTGAGGAGGATTTTGCCGTCGGCAAGAAGATATTCATTTCCATGTCCGAACTTCATCACTTGAGGAGGCTTTATCCCCTTAAAGAGAACCTTCAAGAGTCCACGAAAGGCAATCTGCCCCAACGCTACCATGACATGAACTTCCTTCACGAGACCTATTTCCTCGGCGAGATAGTCAAGGCAATTCTCAATTTCCCCCCTCTGTGGCTTATTCTTCGGAGGGGCACACCGGACAATGGCCGTAATGAAACAATTTCTCAGAGCCAGTCCATCTTCCCTGTGGATGGATTGGGATTGATTGGCGAATCCAAAACGGTACAAGGTACTGATAAGCCAATCACCGGAACGATCCCCGGTGAACATTCGCCCGGTGCGATTACCTCCATGGGCTGCAGGGGCGAGGCCGACGATGAGGAGTTTTGCGGTCGGTTCGCCGAACCCAGGAAGGGGCCTTCCCCAGTAGTCCCAGGCTTGGTACCGAAGTCGTTTCTTGCGAACCACTTGTTGGCGATATGCCACAAGCCTTGGACACCTGTGGCACTGGACGATACGATCGCCAAGCTGTTTCAGTTCCTCCCCGAAAAGCGACATTCCCTTCCTCCGTTCCCTTCGGTCTTGGTGATGCCCCGGAGTACCTTATCCTTGATGGACCGATAGGGAATTATACACTATGATCAGCCCCGATAACATGGGAGGGCTAATCTTCCCCCAGGTTGTACATCGAAGTACCGAGAAGACCCCGATTGCTTTTTTGACTACCAGCCCCTTTATGGTATAATATTTTGCATAATTAACGAGATTCAGGGAGCAGTTACCATCAAAAGGGTTTTTGGTCACGTAACAGGCCTTAAGTCCAGCCAAATAAAGAGACTAGAGCGCATATATCGAAGAAGAATCCCCCCCCAAAAGATCATCAACCCCGAAATAGCCCGATATCTCTCCGAGGTTTCCCATGAGATCAAACGACAAGTGGGAATTCTGGTCAATCGCAAGGGGATTATTGAATACGTCATTGTGGGAGACCATCAAGGGATTATCATTCCACCCTTACCGAGGTACAGGGGAGGGTTAGTTAGGCTCCAAGGACTCAGGTGCATCCACACCCATCTGCGGGATGAACCCCTCACCCAAGATGACATGACCGACCTTGCTCTCCTGAGGCTTGACATGATGGGTGCTCTATCCGTTGATGGTTCAGGATCCCCGGGTCGTATATACTTAGGTCATCTGCTCCCGGAGAATCCCATGGATAAGAGATGGGAAGTTCTCTCGCCCCATCGTCCATGGGCCTTGAATATTGATTTCGTCGAGTTCATTCAATCCCTGGAGGATGAATTTCAACGAACCCAACGCGCAATGGCCTTGGGAAATAGAAGGGAAAACGCCCTCTTGGTAACAGTGGCGGATTCCTATGAGGAGGACTTCGAGGAATCCATCCAGGAGTTGAAGGAATTGGTCAAAACTAGTGGTGGGACGACGGTGGATTCCGTGATTCAGCGTCCCAAGAGGTTGCACCCCAGGTTGCTGATCGGGAAGGGCAAACTGATGGAGATTGCCATACGATGCATGCAACTGGGAGTAGACCTCGTCATCTTTAACCAGGATTTATCCCCCGCACAGATGGCCTCCATTAGCGATTTTACGGGGCTGAGAGTGATCGATCGGACCCAGTTGATCTTGGATATCTTTGCCCAAAGGGCCCATAGCCGAGATGGGAAAATTCAGGTTGAGTTGGCTCAGTTTCGTTATCTCTTGCCCAGACTAATGGGTAAAAACATGGCCATGTCCCGTTTGACTGGAGGGATTGGAGGTCGTGGTCCAGGGGAGACGAAGCTCGAGATAGACCGAAGACGGGTGAGGGATAGGATTACCCGTTTGGAAAAAGAGATCGAAAACCTAGGCAAGGAGAGGGAACGGAGGAGGGAAAGGAGAATAAAGAGAGGGATCCCCATCCTGTCCATCATCGGTTATACCAATGCCGGGAAATCAACCCTCTTTAATGCGTTGACAAAAAGTCACGTAAACGTGGAGGAAAGGCTCTTTGCTACTCTTGACACTGCGACTCGGAGGCTCTTCTTTCCCGGTGAACGAGAGGGAATTATTTCGGATACAGTGGGATTCATAAGGGATTTACCCAAGGAACTCATGGGGGCCTTTCGGGCGACCCTCGATGAACTGAGAGACGCCGACCTACTCATACATTTGGTTGATCTCAGTAACACCAATTTCGAAAAGCATATCGCTGCCGTTGAAACAATCCTGGATGAGCTGGCACTGAACACGATTCCCAGGCTCTTAGTCTTCAACAAGGAGGATAAGGTGGAGTCGGACTTGGTTAGTCAGTTCTGCCGACGATACAACGCCACTTCCATATCGGCGCTCAAGGGGAAGAACCTGGATATTCTCCTATCGAGGATAGAAGGGATGCTTTGGAGGGATATGGATCAAGTCGTTGAACCGGGCATCGGTCGCGCTCAAACTCCCCGTTGACAAAAGGAGGATGGTCTGATAATGGCTGATAACATCCCTCCATTTCATTTCCCCGTTTTTCTCCTATTTCACCGGAGAGCCGTTACGTCGAAAACGGCCCCATAAATGAGGGGAAGATCTATTTGCATGAGGGCCAATAGTGTACATAATTTCGGGAAGGAGAAATCATGTTAGAGGAAACCATTCAAGAATATTTGACCTTTGATGATATCCTCCTCATGCCCGCCAAGTCGGAGGTAATTCCCAGGGATGTCGATACGAGTACGATTTTGACCCATAGCGTTACATTGAATATTCCCCTGTTGAGCGCGGCGATGGATACCATTACCGAGGCAAATACGGCGATCGCCATGTCCCGAGAGGGGGGTATCGGGATTATTCACCGAAACCTGTCCATCGAGGCCCAGGCCATGGAGGTGGATAAGGTGAAGAAATCGGAAAGCGGTATGATCAGGGATCCCATTACCATGGATCCCGACCAAAAGATCTACGAGGCCCAGGAGATTATGAGGAAATACCGCATTTCCGGTGTTCCCGTCACCAAGGATGGGAAGCTCGTCGGGATATTGACCAATCGGGATTTGAGATTTGTGACTGAATTGGGGGGAAAAATCTCCACCGTTATGACCAAGGATAACCTCATAACGGTGCCCGAGGGAACGACTTTGGAACAGTCCAAGGCGTTGCTCCATAAGAATCGGATTGAAAAACTCCTGGTTGTGGACGAGGCAAATAACTTGAAGGGGCTCATTACCATTAAGGATATCGAAAAGATTAGGAAATACCCAAATGCGTGCAAGGACGAGCTGGGGCGGTTGCGAGTTGGAGCAGCCATCGGTCCCGGTAAGGATCGGGAGGCGAGGACTGAGGCCCTGCTTAAAGCCGGCGTAGATGTCCTTGTTATCGATACCGCTCATGGACATACCAAGGACGTAATAGAAGCGGTACGGGATACAAAGGAGAACTTTCCGGGCTGTCAGCTCATAGCGGGAAATGTCGCCACGGAGGATGCAGCGGAGGATTTGATAAAGGCCGGCGCTGATACAATAAAGGTTGGAGTGGGGCCCGGCTCTATTTGTACGACGCGGGTCATTGCTGGGATAGGGGTGCCTCAGATATCAGCCATAATAGCCTCTGCTCAAGCCGCCCGGAAATACGACATCCCCATCATCGCCGACGGGGGAATCAAATTCTCCGGTGACATCACCAAGGCCATCGCTGCAGGAGCCCATTCG
>CAYFXP010000347.1:0-3156 GCA_964346935.1 uncultured Syntrophobacterales bacterium | reverse complement strand
CGAGGTGAAACACAAGTGTTGGCTGTTACAACCTTTGGGACTTCATCGGATGAGCAGAAGGTCAATTCGCTGCGCGGGGAAAGCTATAAATCGTTTATGCTCCATTACAACTTTCCGCCCTTTTGTGTCGGTGAAGTCTCGCCTCTGAGGTCACCGAGCCGCAGGGAGATCGGTCATGGGGCTCTTGCGGAACGGGCGATATTGCCCGTTTTACCCTCGAGCGACACATTTCCCTATACCATTCGGGTAGTCTCCGAAGTATTGGAATCCAATGGATCCTCTTCTATGGCGACGGTATGCGGGGGGATGCTCTCCCTCATGGATGCAGGAGTTCCGACCACGGATACAGTCGCTGGAATAGCCATGGGACTGGTCAAGGAAGGCGATGAGGTGGCCATCCTGTCCGATATTTTGGGAGACGAGGATCACATCGGCGATATGGATTTTAAGGTTGCCGGAACACAGGAGGGAATCAGTGCCTTGCAAATGGACATCAAGGGGTCAGGTGTGACCAGGGAATTGCTGAGGGAGGTATTATACCGGGCCAAGGAGGGAAGACTCAACATATTAAAGAAGATGCGGGAGACGATTCCAGAACCGAGAAAGGACCTCTCGCGCCATGCCCCGAGGATCGTCACCTTGGAGGTAAAACCGGACAAGATTCGGGATATCATCGGCCCCGGAGGTAAGAACATCCGGAGTATCGTTGATCAGACCGGGGTCAAGATCGAAATTGAGGACCCGGGGTTGGTTAAGATCGCTTCACCGACGAGTGAAGCCATCGAGGAGGCTATAGCGATCATCAAGAAACTCATCCAAGAAGTGGAAGTAGGCGGGCTCTATTTGGGCCAGGTGAAGCGGGTGTTGGACTTCGGTGCCATTGTGGAGCTTTTTCCGGGGACAGACGGTTTGATTCACATCTCGCAGTTGGCCGAGGAACGGGTGAGGAGCGTCTCAGATATCCTGAAAGAGGGCGACGAAGTGCTGGTGAAGGTGCTCGGAATCGAACCCAATGGCCGGATTCGACTGAGCCGCAAAGCGGCGTTAAGAGAGGGATATGATAAGGGGTTAATCAAGGACAAGAATTTGTGATAGGAGATGTATCAAAAGACCGTCCTGAAAAATGGAATCCGCGTAGTGTCGGAAAATATTCCCTTTATGAGGTCGTTTTCCATCGGGATTTGGATCATTACAGGGTCGCGAGACGAGGATTCCGACGAGAACGGCATTTCCCACTTTATCGAGCACCTCATTTTCAAGGGAACGAAGAGTCGCACAGCCCATGATATAGCCAAAGAGATCGACTCAGTGGGGGGTATCCTCAACGGATTTACCGAGAGGGAATATACCTGTTTCCACGCAAAGGTTTTGGATCAGTATTGGCCCCTCGCCATCGAGCTCCTCTCAGATATTTTCCTGAACTCCATTTTTGATTTTAACGAGATCGTACGGGAAAGGAATGTGGTCCTCCAGGAGATTAAGATGGTGGAGGATACGCCCGATGAATACATCCATGACTTGTTCAGTCAGGTCTTCTGGGAGGGGCATTCCTTGGGATACCCAATCTTTGGGAAGAAGGAGCATGTCAGTTCCTTCGGTCGCGAGACCATCTGTCGCTACTTCGATGATCACTATCGATCCAACCAGCTTGTAATATCCATCGCCGGCAACTTTGACCACGAAAAGGTGATTCAGCAGATCGAGGAGACATTCGGTGGGTTGGGTGAGAGAATAAAGGCGGGGAAGGGAAAATCCCCGGAACCCAAGCCCGGCATTAGTGCGTTTCCAAGGGACTTGGAGCAGGTTCATCTGTGTTTGGGTACACAAGGTATCTCGCAAACCCATTCCATGCGATTTGCCGGTTACGTCCTCAATACCCTTTTGGGGAGGGGCATGAGTTCTTATCTCTTTCAGGAGATCCGGGAGAAGAGGGGCCTCGCCTATTCCATATATTCCTATCGGCCGGCCTATTTCGATGTTGGCCAACTGGTGGTATATGCGGGGACTGGCAAGGGGTCATTGAAGGAGGTCACTCGATTGATCATAGAGCAGTTCGATAGATTGCGAAAGGAGAGGGTACGTGAGGAGGAGTTGAAGCGGACTAAGGACCAACTCAAGGGGAATTTACTCCTGTCCCTGGAAAGCTCAGATAGCTGGATGACTCGCCTGGCTCAAAACGAGATGTACTTTGGGGAATACATACCCATTGAAGAGGTTATCCAAAGGATCGATAGGGTAACCTCGGAGGAGGTGAACAAACTGGCTCAGGAGCTTTTCCGAGAGAAGCTGCTCTGTTTAACGGTTTTAGGCCCCGTCGAAAAAACGGAACTGGCTCGAAACCTGTGGAGCTTCCAGTAGGGGAGATGAACTATGGAGGAGGATCCCTGGAGGGTAAGGATCAAGGTAAAGAGGCTCAAGGGGAACGAGAACGGCCCTTTGCCAACCTATATGACGGACCACGCGGCGGGATTGGACGTCAGTGCCTTTCTCGAAGAGGAGGTGCAGATCGCTCCGGGAGAGAGACTGTTAGTCCCCACGGGGCTGACTGTGGCGATTCCTGAGGGTTTCGAGATTCAGGTCAGGCCTCGCAGTGGTCTGGCCATTAGGGAGGGCTTGACGCTGGTCAATACCCCGGGGACTATCGATGCCGACTACCGAGGGGAAATCGGCATTCTCATGATTAACCACGGCGAGAAACCCGTCTCCATCAAAAACGGACAGCGCATTGCCCAGCTCGTCGTCTCCAAGGTCTATAAGGCTGAACTGGAGGAGGTGGAAGAACTCCCTCTCAGCTATAGGCAAGAGGGTGGCTTCGGCCATACCGGGCTCTAGGGAAAGTTTGAAGAGCGTAAAAGGTCATTACATGGAGAAATGGATTGATAGCTACATGAACTACATAGCGGTGGAAAAGGGATTGTCGGGGAACTCGCTTGATGCATACAGCTGTGATCTGGTTCGATACGCAGGTTTCTTGGAGGGATTGGGAATTTTCGAAGTCGGAGACACCTCCAAGATGGAGGTGATGGCTTACCTCGTCTCCTTGTGGAAAAGGGGTCTTTCCCCTAAAACAGTTGCCAGGTGCATTTCCGTCTTGCGGGGATTTTATCGGTGGTTGGCCGATGAAGGGGTGTTACGGGAGAATCCATTGGAGGACAT
>CAYFXP010000346.1:0-2878 GCA_964346935.1 uncultured Syntrophobacterales bacterium | reverse complement strand
TCGTTTACGAGCTGATCCAGGTTCTCGAGGGGAAGACCATCTATGAAGATTTTCTAAACGAGCACGGGGAAGGTATCCACCATCTCGGTTATGAAATCTCAGATCTTGCTAAGTGGACGGAGGCCTACAGGAAAGCTGGGATCGAGCCGATTATGAGTGGCGAACGCACGGGGCTCAAATGGGCCTACTTAAATACACCGGCGATCACAATAGAACTCCTTGCGCGGAGACACGAAGGTAGGGTTGTCTGAGAGGATTAGTACAACCCATCCAACCCAACTGAGCATGCTTTGATGCATAACCCGCACCGCTGACCCTTCAGGGTCGTAAAAATGTAGTCGTAACATTTCTTCTTATCCATCACCCAGCCCCTCTCCGGGTCATATTTCCCCCTCCATCCATCCAAGGCGTGAACAGGACAGATTTCAATGCACTTCAGGCACTCCTCGGTTGGACAGCGATTTTCCTCATGGGTGCGGTTGTATTCAAACTGGGCATCTGTGATTATCGTTGCCAGTCTTATTCGGAGCCCCAATTTCGAACTGAGCACCAGGTTGTTTAAGCCAAACTTTCCCAGGCCAGAGGCGACTGCAGCGTGCTTATGGGAGAAGTCTCCCGCAATGGTCTCTAGGGATTTCCCGATCTTGGAATAGAAACCGGCGCCGGCATCAAATCCGATGGCTTTGAAGCCTCGTTTCTCCAGGAATCTGGTTACCTTATGGGAGCTCTGACCCAGGTGCCTGTTGGCGTAATCGTGCTCCAACATGTAGGCGCTTCTGCTTTCGGGCAGGTTCTGGATGGAGGTGTAATTCAATTTGTAGCCGATGGATACGATGCTTACGGCATCCTCGAGGTACACTTTCGGCTTCCTATCTTCAGGAGCTTCATCAAAACTGTCAACAGGACAGAAATCGACAAAATCAATTTCCAATACTTTCACATATTCCCTTAAGTCTTCCGTTAAACCCATGTTCCCGGACTCCCTTTCCTTCCACCAGAATCAGGTATTGCCCATAATAAAAATATCTATTGATTGATCAAATGATAAAATCTCAGTAACTATGCTACTTCCCTAGATTCTTCCCTCAACCTCGTTTCCAAGAAGGATCATCTCAACAGGCTTGGAAGGGCAAGGGTGAACCAGGGGACATAGGCAACGATCAGAGCCCAACCGAATAAAATTAACAGAAATGGAACGAGAGGTCTCAGGAGCTGCGAAACGGGGACTCCGCTGATTCCGGATCCAATATAGAGGGTAAGTGCAACTGGGGGAGTAACGTGTCCTATCGCCACAGAACATACTAAAACAAGGCCAAAGTGAACGGGGTCTATCCCAAATGAGGCAGCAACGGGAAAAAGGATTGGAGTCAAAATGATGGTGGCAGCGGCGGGCGTAAGAAAAGTACCGATGATTAAGCTGACGAAGATGACGTTGAGAAGAAACAACGAACGATAGGGGAGATTGCCCAAGAAGAAATCCGAAATGGCATGGGGAATTCGCTCCGCCGTCAGTATCCACCCGAATGTCTTGCAGAGGGCGATTAGGAGCATGATGCCGCCTACAGTAGTACATACCTGCAGGAACAAGCCGGGTATTTCCCTGAATTTCAAGCCCCGGTAAAAGAGTGTGGCGATGAAGATCCCGTAGACTACAGCGACAGCCGCTCCCTCAGTAGCCGTAAAGGCACCCCCGAAGATTCCTCCCACTATAAGGATGGGCATCACAAGGGCAGGCAAGGCTCTGATGAAAGCCTTGAAAAGCTTCCGGAACGAAAATCTTTCTTGGCTCCGATATCCCTTCTTTATGGAAATCCAGTGGGAAAGGGCCATCAATGACAGTCCTACCAAGGTCCCTGGGATAATCCCTCCCGCAAAAAGCTCTACGATGGAGGTACCCGAAATCCAGCCGTAAAGGATCATATCGATGCTTGGCGGAACGATGATCCCGATGATTGAGGAGGTGACGGTGACCACCGTTGAAAACCTCGCATCGTAGCCTGCTCGAACCATCGTTGGAATCATAACAGATCCGATTGCGGCCGTGTCCGCCGTTGCCACCCCGGAAATACCACCAAAGAACATACTTGCCAGAATGTTTGCGTGGGCCAGTCCACCGGTGATTCCCCCAACGAGCCTCTCGGAGAATGCAACCAATTTTTCCCCGCACCCTCCTCGATTGAGGATCTCACCCATCAGGATGAACAGGGGGACTGCAAGGAGGGGAAAGGAATCGAGGGCCGTGGCGGTCCTTTGCGCCAAAAGCATGAGCGTGATGTCTCCCTTCCATAACAACACGACCAGTGAGCTCAACCCGAGGGCAAAAACCACGGGTGTCCTGAGGATGAGGAAGAAAAGAAAGGAGCCGAAGAGAAGCAGTGTCATGCCTTTTCCTCTCGGTTTCTAAAAAAGGGAAGCTGAAAGAATGTTTCAATCGTATTAAAGGCTTGGGAGATTAACATGAAGCTTGCAGCGAAGGGAATAGCGCTGTAAACGTAACTCATTCTGATTTCCATAGCCGGCGACACCTGCAAATGGACGACAGCGGTCAATTTAGCCCCGTAGACGATGAACACAACTAAAATGCCGATTACGAGAAGGTCTACCCCAAGGGCAACGAAAGGCCTCATTCGCCCGGGCAAACGGTCGAACACGATATCGATGTCGTGCAGCTTTTTTCTCTCCAGGGCAATGCTAGCTCCAAGGAGAGAGGCCCAAATAAAGGTAAAACGGGCAACCTCCTCAGGCCAGCTTAAGCTCAAGTGAAGCACATAGCGGGCAAGAACTTCCAGGAAAACACAGAAGGTCATTATGGACAGGAAAATCCCTGCCAACGTCCATTCCGTATAGAGAAGACCTTTGCGAATTTTCTCCACCATCA
>CAYFXP010000345.1:0-2024 GCA_964346935.1 uncultured Syntrophobacterales bacterium | reverse complement strand
TCATCCCCTGGAGGATTGCCTTCACCCGAGCGTCCCTCTTCAGGTTCTCAACTCCATCTCCCCCTCCCGGCAGGACAACCATATCGAATATCTCATCTTTGACCTCTTCCAGCGATGTATCAGGGATAAGTTTCACCTTTCGGGAGGCGGTGACGGGCTTCCCGGTGAGCCCTGCACAGACTACCTCCACCCCGGCACGCCTGAGAACATCGATGATGGTTACCGCCTCGATTTCCTCAACACCATCCGCTATAGGAACCAATACCTTAGCCATACATCATTACTCCCTTCCGGCGAGGTCCATCCTCCCATCTTGTGGGCGATTCCGCATGATAAAGATACCTATTTCTGCGAGGGAGGTCAACGGATGTGAGCACTGACGCTTCTTTTTGTTGACAAGAAAGAAAAATTGAGGTAATTAGGGGAATGAACCGGTTGCCGATTGGAGCGGATGCAGGTGTGATTTTTTAAGGGGAAGGGGGTGAATGAGAAAGAGCACGGGGAATTATAGGCAGAAACTAAAAAAAGGAGGTTAATATGAAGAGGATTTTTTCGATTTCAGTCGTATGTATTTTTGCCCTTGCCTTGGCCTCGGGAGCCTTCGGCCAAGAGGTAAGGGTGGGAACGCTTCTCGCACACACGGGGCCCCTCAAGGAGTTCGGCCCCAATTTGAAAAATGGCGTCGAGCTTGCCGCGAAACAACTCAGGGCGGCGGGGCTGAATATCAGGTTGTTCCATGAGGATAGCGAAACTTCTGCCATACCGGCTACCAACGCGGCAAAGAAGTTGATCGAGGTGGACAAGGTCGATGCCATCGTGGGTTCCCTTGCAAGCGGGGTAACCGTGCCGGTGGCCGAATCGGTCACCAGTCCAAGTGGGGTCTTAATGATCTCCGGGGCCTCGACTTCTCCCCTCATCACCGTTCTGCCGGCTGATAAGGGTGTTGATATGCTCTTCCGGACCTGTCCATCTGACGCCCTTCAAGGGGTCATCTCGGGAAAGTTGGCCGTGACCTTCAGCAGTAAGGCTTCGGTCCTCTACGTCAATAACCCTTACGGCCAGGGGCTTGCGGAGCAGTTTAAGAAGTCATATGAGAAACGGCGGGGCAAGGTATTGGCGATGGTGCCCCATGATGAAAAGGCCGCGGAGTCCTACACGGCCGAATTGAGGAAAGCGCTTGCGGACAAGCCCGATGTTGTCGGTGCCTTCAGCTACCCGGAACATGCCAAGGTCTATGTCAAGGAGGCCTTCGAGTTCTTCAAATTCAGGAACTTCCTGTACTGCGATGGCACCAAGTCCTACGACATCATCAAGGCTGTCGGGCCAAAGGTTGTGGAAGGAAGATGGGGGACGGCTCCCGGCGCGGCGAAGACTGACTCATACGTTATCTTCAACGCCGATTATCGATCGGAGTACGGGATCCTCCCTCCCCTGCCCTTCATCACCAACCACTATGATGCCACGGCGGTGATTGGCCTTGCCGCCTATGCGGCCAAGGCAAAGGGCATGTACATCAACTCCAAGAATATGAGGGACCAGCTCCGTAAGGTAGCCAATCCGCCCGGCGAAGTGATCAAGCCAGGGGAGTTCAAAAAGGCCTTTGGGTTGTTGGATAAGGGGAAGGCCATTAACTACGAAGGGGCTGCCGGATCCGTGGATTTCGACGCCAACGGCGACGTGATAACTCCCATTGAGGTGTGGAGATACCGAAAGGGCGACATGGTAACCGTGCGCGTGGAAATGGATATTCCGAAGGAATGAGCTGAGGAGAAAACGGATCATAAAGGGGGATTCCGTCATGGCGGAATCCCCCATTTTTGTTGACAAATGTGCCAAAGCTGCCTGGTCAATCCATCATCTTTGATATCCTCTTCTCCTCTCCGACGAGGCCCTGTGGTCGGTAGATGAGGATGATCTCCAAGAGGATGCCGATAATCAGGAAGCGAATGTAAGGGGCCCTGGCCTTCAGGGTGTACGGAAGGAGATCGGTTAGGACCCTCGTGCCTATCCAGATGCCCCAAACC
>CAYFXP010000344.1:0-20232 GCA_964346935.1 uncultured Syntrophobacterales bacterium | reverse complement strand
TCTGAAGGTTGGATTTCTTAAGATTAAGACCGACAAAGCCATAGGAAGGGTTAAGAGGCTCATGAGTTTTGCGCTCATCTGCATCGTTTCCTTCTCCCTGGGCCTTATGGGCTATATCCGTTTCCGCGCATCCCCCCAAGGCTCATGACCACTAACCCAAAAGGGAGGAACACCATGAAACCCCAGGCTCTCGGGAAGGAAAGGAGAAAGCACCATCGCTTCGAGCTCATTAACCTGGTTATCTACAAGCAATTCGAAATCGAGGAGGTCACCAAAACCGTCAACCTGAGCATGGGCGGCATGCAAATGAGGACGGAATTCCCTGTGCCATTGGACGAGGAGCTGGATATCGCGATAAAAATAGGCGACGACATATTCAGATCGCAGGCCAAGGTCATTTACGCCAATGAGCGGGAAGATGGCAATTTCGATATCGGGGTGAATTTCGTCAATTCACCATCTGATAGCCTCAACCTCCTGAGTCAATACCTGTCCCAATGCGAATAGCCCCGCATGGTTAATGTTGCCGCTACAATTACCTTTATCTCGACCCATGTTGCTGAGCCCACGACCTTGGACGAAGGTGTTCCGCAGAAGGTCATGACATTACTGACCGCCCCCATTGACACTCCTTTCGCACCCTGATATGGTAAGGCCTCGTCTACTTTAGCCCAATGAAATTGCGTCCTTATTGACCGGAGGGTGGTTGAAAAGGTGAAAGAGACGCTTTTAGTCGCCCTTGGGGGCAATGCCCTAATTAAGAAGGGGGAATGGGGGACCATTGAGGAGCAATTTGAGAACCTGAGAACCCCGATCCACCAGATCGCCCGCCTCTCGAGGGAGTATGGGATAATCATCACCCATGGCAATGGCCCCCAAGTGGGAAACCTCCTCCTGCAACAGGAGAAATGTCACGAGATTCCAAGCCTGCCTCTGGAGATTCTGGTGGCTCAGACACAGGGACAGATCGGATACATGATCGAATCTACCCTTGACAACGAACTCATGAAATTGGGAGCCGATGTAAGACAACTGTTTGTTACGGTTCTCACCTATGCCGTTGTCGACACAAATGACCCGGCCTTTAAAAACCCCAGCAAGCCCATCGGGCCTTACTTTTCCAAGGAAGAGGCAAAACAGCTCCCCTATCCCACTGTCGAAACACCGGAGGGGTATCGACGGGTCGTCGCATCCCCCAAACCCGTGACCATTGTGGAGAAGAGGGAGATTAAACGGCTCCTCGAGGAGGGGTTTCTCGTTATCGCCTGTGGGGGAGGAGGCATTCCGGTAATCAGGGAGGGACGTGTATTCGAGGGGGTGGATGCCGTTATCGACAAGGATTTAGCGAGCGCAAAATTGGCCCTGGAAGTGGGTGTGGACATATTCCTTATTGCTACTGATACGGAGGGGGTAGCCATCAACTTCAAGAAAGCCGGCCAAAGGTTTCTAAGGAAGCTCCCCGTGGGAGAGGCAAAACGCTATTTGGGGGAAGGGCAATTTCCAGAGGGATCCATGGGGCCTAAAATCGAGGCTGCCATTCAATTCTCGGAAAGCGGCGGGAAAAGGGCTCTCATTACTTCCACCGAGAAGATCGAATGTTCCATACGGGGAGAGGCGGGAACAGAGATAATACGATAATCTCATAATCTCACATACGCCCTCCATACCATAATTATGCAGTTTTGCGGTGGTGCAGCGGGAAAGAGGTTAGAGACTGAAGGTAAGAATATCAAATGTCAAAGTCCAAAATCCAAATGACAAATGCCAAAAAAGAAAAGCCAAATATCAAATAACTGAAAAGGAACACCGAGTAACGATTCACGGACACGGACCACGGACGCGATCCTCTGACGCGGTCTTCGGTCCTAATCATCGCGAACACGAGATTCAATATCAAAGTTCAAAGTCGGGAATCCCTGGATCAAGGGGAAAAGGGGATCCATGACGTCTAGCCGGCTACTAGATCTTAAAGGCTTAACCCAAGGAGAACTTGAACAATTTGTTCTCAGATTGGGGCAGAAACGGTATCGGGCGAAGCAGCTCGTCACGTGGCTCTACCAAAAGGGGACCATCAATTTCGATGAGATGACGGATTTATCCAAACCCTTACGGGAAACACTGTACCATGAGGCATTCATAAGTTGCCTGACCTCGAAGAAGGTCGAAACATCCACCGATGGATCAAGGAAATGTCTCTTCTCCCTGATTGATGGCCAAAGCGTCGAGACCGTCCTCATCCCGGATGAATCCCGGTTGACCCTCTGCATTTCCACCCAGGTAGGCTGTCCCCTTAGCTGTCGATTCTGCCTCACGGGAAGAATGGGGTTCATTCGGAACTTGACCCCTTCCGAGATGTTAAATCAGATCCTAGCGGTTCAACGGGAGGCCGCTTCTCAAGGGAGAATAACCAATATCGTGCTGATGGGCATGGGAGAACCATTGGTCAATTACGATAATACCGTCAAGGCCATCGAGATAATGGAGTACCAACTTGGCCTCGGCCTCTCGGGAAGGCGAATTACCTTGTCCACGGCGGGGCTCGTTCCGCAGATGGAGAGGTTAACCACAGCTGGGTTGCGATTTCAACTCGCCGTTTCCCTTAACGCCGCCGATGACGACACCCGAAGCTTTCTCATGCCCATCAACAAATCCTATCCCTTGAAGGACATCCTGGAGGTTTGCCGAAGATTTCCCCTTCGTCCCAGGGAGAGAGTTACGTTCGAGTATGTCCTCATCCACGGTATCAACGATTCGCCTCGGGATGCCCTTCGTCTTGCCCGCCTTATAAAGGGCATCCCCTGCAAAGTCAACCTCATCCCCCTTAACGAGTCGCAGGAGTTGGAATTTAAAAGACCATGTGACGAAAAGATCCGCGAATTTCAGAAGATCCTTCTCGACAAGCACATTACGTGTATTATCAGGAAAAGTCGTGGGGGAGACATATCGGCCGCTTGTGGTCAACTCCGAGCGCAGTAAGCGTGAGAGCATTGCCTCAAGCCGGAGGAGCCAACATTCCCTTTCGGCGGATCAGCACATTGATATCTGTGAAAAGTCGCTCTTCGCCACTCAAGAATATTTTTCCGACCATTCTAAAGCTCGCTTCGCTCGTGCTAGAATAGTAGAATGATGGGGTAACAGGAAAAAGTACTACATCTGTTCTCCCCGATTTTGATACCGACTACTCCAGTATTCCAACATTCCATCATTTCATGTGGATAGCATAAATCGATCGTGACCAAAAAACCTATGTTTTCAATATATTGGTGAAATACCGAGGAATCTAATTCACGCTTAGAGCTCCTTTTCCGAGTTTCTCAGAGATCTCGCATTGCTCGGTTGACTTTTCACCTGGCGGGTGATATAGAAGGCCGAAAAGAATCAGGGTGGCAGAGAGTGTAGAAAACCTTGAAAGCCCGCGACTCGAAAGTCTGAAGGAGGAAGGCATGGAAAAGGTAACCATCCATACTCTAATTGAAAAGAAGCTGAAAAGCCAACCCATCACATGGCTCACCGCTTATGATTTGCCGATGGCTCAAATGGAGGAGAAAGCAGGTATCGATATCATTTTGGTGGGAGACTCCATAGGGATGACTACTTTCGGCTATGAATCCACCCTCCCCGTCACCATGGATCTCTTGATTCCCCACACCGCTGCCGTACGCAAGGGGGCCCCCAATGTATTCTTAATCGGGGATATGCCCTACATGAGCTACCAAGTGAGCATTGAGGAGGCCATTCGGAATGCCGGGCGTTTTATGGCGGAATGCGGATGCGATGCCGTCAAGCTCGAGGGAGGCCGCGAGATGCTGGACGTGGTCAAGGCCATTATCAAGGCTACCATACCGGTGGTGGGTCATCTGGGCCTTACACCTCAATCCATTGCCATGCTGGGGGGTTTCAAGGCCCAGGGACGGGATGCTTCAACCGCTTTACGGATAATCGAGGACTCCAAGGCCCTTGAGGAGGCTGGGATCTGTCTCCTCCTCCTGGAGGCCGTCCCTCCTGAGGTTGGAAAGATCATCACGGAGAGGGCGGACATTCCCGTTTGCGGGATCGGTGCGGGCCCTTACGTTGATGGACAGTGCCTTATTGTCCACGACATGCTGGGGATGTTCGAGGCATTTACGCCAAAGTTCGTGAAGAGGTACGCCAATATCGGGGAACAGATCGTAAAAGCCCTTGGGGACTTCAGGGAAGATGTGCAAAAGGGCTCATTTCCCCGCCCTGAGCATTGCTACGGGATGCCGAAGGAGGAGACTAAAAAGCTTCGAGGATTGCTTAAATAGGGAGAAGAACCTGGATTTGAAGCGAAGGCAATTCTTAATTCCTCACCACGAACTCCACTGAAAAGGGGGTATCATTATGAGAGGAATGATTCTTACCGCGTTTTACTTGATATTGGGTCTTAGCCCACTCGTCGGCCCTCTGGCCCATGCGAGGGTCATGAAGATGAAGCTCGCCACGGTGACGCCTCCTCATCACGCGTATAACGAGGGGGCCCGGGAATTTGCCAGGCGCATTAAGGACGCTACGGGGGGATCCATTGATATCCGCGTCTACCCGGGCGGCCAGCTCGGCAAGGGGGAACGGGAGTTTCTTGAGGGAATGCAGATGGGCACCATTGATCTGGCCGTAACTGCAACAGGGCCCGTCTCAGGGTTTAGCCAAAGCATGATGGTTTTGGATCTGCCTTTCCTGTTTCGAGACTACCCCCACGTCGATGCAGTGCTTGACGGCCCTGTTGGTCGAAAACTCCTGGATAATTTGGAGGAGGCGAGGCTCAAGGGCCTCTCTTTCCTCGAGAATGGATTCCGCAATTTCACCAATTCGGTCCGCCCTTTATTAAAACCGGAGGACTTCAGGGGCCTGAAGTTTCGGACCATGGAAAATCCCGTTCATCTTGTCTCGGTTCGCGAGCTCGGCGCCCAAGCAGTCCCCATGAGTTGGGGCGAAGTCTACACTTCACTCCAGACAAAGGTCATTGACGGCCAGGAGAACCCAGTGGCCATTATTCACAGCTACAAGCTGAACGAGGTCCAGAAATACTTGAGCCTGACCGGACACTTTTACTCGCCCGCGCCCCTAACCATGAGCTTGCGGCGATTTAAAGACCTCAATCCCGAGTGGCAGCAGCTCTTTATCGAAACGGCGGTGGACGTGGCTGCTTACGAACGGAAGATCATCCGGGATAACGAACAAAAACAGATCCGGGATTTGAAGGCCTGGGGAATGGATGTGAGGACCGTGGATAAGGCCATCTTTTTCACGGCTATGAAACCGGTATACGCCAAGTTCATCAAGCAGTACCCGGGTTGGAACCCGATTATCCGAAGGATCAGGAACACGAAGTGAGAGGCCAGGTGAACGGGAGAGATATGCGCCTCTCCCACACCTGCCACCTCTAAAGGTGGCATGGAACGCGCAAGCCATATCATCAACCGATTCACGGAAATGGCGGTCTTCGTCATCATCTCGGCGATGGCCGTCGATGTGCTTATCGAGGTCGTATTTCGGTATGTCCTGCTGCTTCCGCTGTTCTGGACGGAGGAGCTCGCCAGGTATTGCCTCGTATGGTCCTCCCTGCTTGCCGCCGGCATAGCCCTGAAGAGGGGGCAGCACATCGCCGTTGCCTTTGTCGCGGAGAAGTTCCCGCCGCGAATCCGCATGGCGGCAGGCCTCGGAGGAGACATTTTCGTCGCCATCTTGCTCGCGGTGGTCCTGTGGGGAGGCATCTATCTGGTCATACTGACACGCCATCAGCTCAGCCCCGCCATGCGCCTTTCCATGTCATTGCCGTATATGGCCATTCCCATCGGTTCCGCTATCATGCTCTTCCACGTGCTCACATCTATCTACCATCGATCTAAAAAGATGTTTGACCGCACGAGACGCTAGCTAATACCCCTAGCGGGCATAGGTTATTTCCCGTGCTAGTCCTCATCTTGCTCATCTCTTTCGCCCTTTTCCTCGTTATCGGGATACCCATCGCCTTTGTCCTGGGGCTCACTCCTCTTATGGCGTTACTGTACCAAGGTGAAACTCCCCTCGCCCTTGCGGCTCAGCAGATCTTCACCGCCATCGATAACCCCGTGCTCATGGCAATTCCCTTCTTTATCCTTGCCGGGAACATCATGAGCGTGGGTGGTTTAACACAGAGACTGGTGACCTTCTGCAAAGTTCTGGTGGGGCCGATTCGGGGGGGATTGGCCTATATCAATGTGGTTATCAGCATGATTTTCGCCGGCATCACGGGGGCTGCGGTTGCCGACACCAGCGCCATTGGATCCATCCTCATCCCGGCCATGGAAAGGGAAGGATATGATGCCCAATTCTCCTCCGCGGTGACGGCCACCTCCTCTACCATCGGCCCCGTCATTCCTCCCTCCATACCCTTTATCATTTACGGGGTCTTGGGAGAAGTCTCCATCGCATCCCTCTTTCTCGCCGGATTTATTCCGGGGGTTTTGCTCGGGCTCTTTCAGATGGGAGTGGTGGCTTACTACGCCCGGAAGAAGAATTACCCCAAGGGAAGCATGCCATCCCTTAAAGAGATCTTAAGGGCGATTTTCGATGCGACACTCGTCCTGATGATGCCCGTCATCATCCTTGGGGGAATCCTGTCAGGCGTGTTTACGCCTACCGAGAGCGCTTGTATCGCCGTGTTCTATGCCTTTGCCATAAGCTTCCTTGTGTACCGGGACATCAGGTTGAGTGATCTGCCGAGGATTATCATCGACACCGGAGCGACGAGCGCCCTTGTTATGCTAGTGATCGGGACGGCGAGCATCTTCTCTTGGGTCCTGGCCAGCGAGGAAATTCCCCAGTCCATATCTGCGACGATTCTCCAGATAACCCGGAACCGCGTCCTCATTCTCCTGTTTGTAAACGTAATCTTGCTCCTCGTGGGAACATTCATGGAGACAATGGCCTCCCTGATCATCCTCACACCGGTTTTGCTTCCGTTGATGATTCAGATAGGAGTAGACCCCCTGCATTTCGGCGTCATTCTCGTGCTCAATCTGGTCATCGGCCTCACCACTCCCCCCGTGGGAGTCTGCCTATTCATCGCTTGCGGCATCGGGAAGATAAGCCTCGAACGGATTTCCCGGGCTATTCTTCCCTTTATCTTGGCCTCCATTGCGGTTCTCGCTATCGTCACCTACTGGGAATCCCTCATCATGCTCATCCCCAAGTTTTTCGGCTATGTCCCATTGGCCCGTTAAGCGAGCAGGGGAAAAGCAAATATCCCGCCTCGATACGGGTCAGAAACGGGGAGATCGCGGAGAAATGAGGCCAGTTGAAGTTTTACCTTGGAAGGCTGGATGAATGACTAAGGGTGGTCAAAACAAGGAGGGACTCTTTTGCCCTGACATGGAAGGAGAATTCCTTCGTTATCGATATCCCGGGGAATATTCCTCCTCGGTTCAGCACGCTGATTACACTTTTCGTTCCTTCCCCTCCCAATACTTTGCCCGCAACTCCCGTTTCAATATTTTCCCGTAGTTGTTCTTGGGCAATTCATCCACGAAATCGACCGACTTGGGCTTCTTATAGCTCGCAATGTTATCCTTACAAAAGCCCATCAACTCTTCCTCTGTCGTGGATTGGCGTGGCACCAGTGACACAACAGCCTTAATGGCCTCACCCCATTTAGCGTCTGGAACGCCAATAACCGCGACCTCCCTGACAGCCGGATGTTGCACCAGAACCTCCTCAATTTCCCGCGGATAGATGTTTTCCCCACCGCTGATGATCATGTCCTTTGAGCGATCCATGATGAACAGATAACCACCTTCATCCATGTAGCCCACATCCCCAGTATGCAGCCAGCCGTTTCGGAGCGTCTCCGCCGTAGCCTCGGGATTCCGCCAGTATCCCTTCATAACGAGATCCGAACGCGTAACGATCTCCCCCATTTCTCCTGGGGGAAGCTCTTTATCGTCCGGGTCAAAGATTTTGACCTCTACGTCCGTTCGGGCGAAGCCTGCAGAGGCAAGGCGCCCCATTTGCTCCGGGGTTCCCTCAAGGACGTGATCCCTATGGGGCAGATAGGTAATGGTCATGGGAGACTCAGCCTGCCCAAACAGCTGCACCAAGCATGGCCCCAACTTTGCCATGGCCTCTTTCAGATCCTCAACTAACATCGGGGCGCCGCCGTAATTGATGGCCCTCAATGAGCTGTGATCGTATCGGTCTCTCGCCGGGCTTTCCGCCATGAGCTTCACCATGGTTGGGGCAGCGAACATGTTGGTAACCCGGTACTCCTCGATGGTTTTGAAGATCAGTTCTGGGTCAAACGACTTCGATTCCAGGATAACGTTGGCCGCGGCCTTACCGATGTTGGGAAGGGCGTAGAGGCCGCTGCCGTGAGAAAGGGGGGCTGCATGTAAAATGACATCATCGGGGCCTAACCCCGGGCATATGTCTGCATAGAAATTCATCGTCATAGAAAGCAAATTGCGGTGGGTCAACATGGCACCCTTGGGGATGCCTGTTGTTCCCGAGGTATAAAAAAGCCAAGCCAAATCATCGGGTTGAACATAGGCATCTTCACATTGATCCGATTCGGCGGATATGAGTTTCTCATAATCCAAGAACTCGCCTTCGGCATTGGATAGGGTGATAAGATGCCGTGCCTGAGGTATCCGGTCCCGGATGGCAATGATAGCCTCGTTGAATTCAGGGGATGCAATCACGGCCCTGGACTCAGAGTGGTCAATGATAAAGGCAAACTCTTTGGGGTGGAGCCGAAAATTAATGGGCACCGTTCCGTAACCAGCCTTAAAGCAGGCGAACATCGATTCCAACGTCTCCGGATAATTGTACTGAACCAACGCTACATTATCCCCCTGCTTGATACCGAGCTTGGCCAGGGCATTTGCCAGACGGTTGGCCCGCGAGTTGAATTGGGCATACGTAAGCTTCTTAGGGCCATGTGCTACCGCTAGGTTGTCTGGAAAGGTTCGGGCGGACTTAGTGAGGAATGTACCGATGTTCATATTGGACCTCCAATAACGATCCAGGCCCTCAAGCCTTAGGGTTACCCCTCGGGCATAAATCTAGGCATATTTACATGTTATTCCCCCATCGACAACGAGCTGGGCGCCGGTGATGTACTTCGCCTCATCGGAGGCGAGAAAGAGGGCGGCATAGGCGACATCCCACGCATCGCCCATTCTTTTCGTGGGACACTGCTGACTGCGGATTTCGAGCATCTTCTGTACATCCCCGCCCGCGTAGGCATCCTTGAGAGGCTCCCTGATCATCGGGGTGTTCATCAAGCCGGGCAGGATAACATTTGCCCTGATATTTTTCTCCGCGTATTGTAGCGCGATGCCCCGGGTTAGCTGGAGAATGCCAGCCTTGGTGGCATAATACGTTATGTAAGGAATCCCCGTGTAACGAATGGCGGCGATGGAGGATATATTAACGATGGCGCCGCCCCCCTGCCTCTCCATCTGCGGCAACACGTATTTACATGTCAGGAACATGCTCTTAAGGTTGACCGCGTTGACCCGGTCCCAGGTCTCCTCACTCGTCTCTACAGGGCCGCCAACCACGACGATGCCCACGTTATTGTGCAAAATGTCGATGCGGCCGTAGGTCTCGATGCACCCCCCCACCATGGCCTTGACCTCGTCCGAATTGGAAACATCGGCCTTGTGAACCGTGCATTCGCCGCCTTCCTTGTCAATGATCCCCTTGGTCTCCTCCGCCACGGCAAGGTTGATATCAATGGCGAAAACCTTCGCGCCCTCCCGCGCGAAGAGCACCGCCGTCGCCTTGCCATTGCCCCATCCCGGACCAACGGACCCGGCTCCCGTTACGATGGCCACCTTGTCCTTCAAACGCTCGCCCATTTCCCGTACCTCCTTCTATCCAGGGACTATCTGTTTTTCCAATCAGTTTTTCTTGGTCTGTTGCCCAGATTCCCCTTCGTTCCGGGGAACCCGGTCAGCAACCGGTTCCGAAATGGTAGCCTCGGTGGGTATCCCACTTCTCCAGTAGATTTCGCTCATGCACAACGGTGTTCTCGACAAGATTGAGGAAAATCCGGCCCTCTATTCTTTGCGGCAGCTTCAGCGAATCATTAAATCATGGAAATCCGGTCATTTGCTATCTTGACGGCCTGAAAACCAGGAAAGTTTTTTTGTCTTCTCCCTCACCCCGATGGAGGAATTTGGCAGTGAGGGGCATTCCCACTTTTATGTCTTCGGGTTTGATCGTATCAACTCCCTCAACACGGGCGACAACCTTTGGCCCCTCCTCTAACTCGACGACTCCTGAGCAATACGGATTGTTCCTGCCGTACCCCTCTTCCATCATTGAGGGGGGAGCTACGGCTATACAGGTGAAGGCCCTCAGCTTCCCCTTTCCCTCCATCTCAACCCATTCCATCTCCGAGCCGTGGCACCTTATGCAGATAGGGCGCGGAGGTACGAAAAGAACACCACACACCTTGCACCTTGAGCCCATGAGTTTCTCCTCGTTGAGAAATCGCTCATAGGCGGTATCGCTAAAGGGTCTCCCTTCCATCTGCATTACCTCCTTTCGAGAATGGTGAAGGTGCTCGTGCCCCCCGTTCCTCCCAAGTTATGCGCTGCTCCGATTCGTAAATCCTTAGTCGGTACCTGTCTTTTCCCGGCCTTATTTCTCAGTTGTTCCCATATTTCGTACAGTTGCGCTGCACCGGTTGCACCTACGGGATGCCCCTTACACTTTAGTCCCCCCGACGTGTTAATGGGCTTCGGACCGTCCAATCTCGTCAAACCCTCTTCTACGGCTTTACATCCCTCCCCGGGTTTGAAAAAACCGAGATCCTCTATGTGGATAATCTCCGCTATCGAGAAGCAATCATGTACCTCTGCGATTTCAATATCCCTCGGTCTAAGCCCTGCCATCTCATAAGCTTCTTTTGCCGCATGTCTCGTCGCTTCAAAATAGGTGAGGTCATCACTGGCATGTAAGCCCCTTCCGCTCCCCTGCCCTATCCCGATGACGTACAGAGGGTCGTCCGTGAAGTTCTTGGCTATTTCCTCTGCCACCAAGAGTAGACAACCCGCACCGTCGCTGATCGGACAGCAATCATAGAGGTGCATCGGCCAAGCGATTACGGGATTCGCCCGGGGATCGCGGAGAAACTCTTTTTCATCCCGCCAGTTCGGCTGGGGCGTTCCCTTTTTCCTCGCGCTCTCAACTTTAGCATCCATGATATCGCGAATGGAAACGTTGAACTGGGCCTTTGGATTTAGACGAGCGTTATTATGGCTTTTTATGGTTACATTCATTAAATGTTCGCGTGTGGCTCCATATCTCTCAAAATAAGCCGTTGCTATCGCGCCGAAAACGCCTGGAAAGGTAAACCCCGCTTTTCCCTCATACGGGACAGACGCGAGGGCCAAACCCTCTGCAACTTCCTCAGTAGAGCGTTTTGACATCTCCTCCACCCCACCGATGAGCACCATATCATAAAACCCAGAAGCTATGGCAAAAACACCTTCCCGAAAAGCGAGCCCGCTCGAGGCACACGCGCCCTCCGTCCTCGTAGACGGCTTCGGCACAAGCCCAATCAAATCAGAGATTATCGGGGCCCAATGGGCTTGATGCATAAAGAAATCATTGCTGAAATTTCCCAAATAGAGGGCATCGATATCATGTGGGTCCACTCCCTTATCCACCGACGAGATCATCTCATTGAAAGCTTCCACGAAGAGATCCTTTGAGTCCTTGTCCTTAAACATGCCGAATTCCGACATCCCAGCTCCCACTACAGCTGCTCCCCTTCCGAGCTTTCTCCGTTTTTGCATCTCATACCTCCCCAAGTAGGAATAAGAACTCGCCTGAGGTTTTGCCAAATTGGGACGAAATGATATCAGAAGAATTGCCACCGATTGAGAAGACTCATAAGGACAAAATTTCTCCTGCGTTATAATAGCGCCACTCCGACAAAAAAACCAGCGCAAACCGCATGGTTTGACAGGATGCATTTCATGATGGTATTTTACTTCACACAGCGCTTGGAAAGGCACGGATTAGACTGCCGATAATTAATGAGGAGACACTTGAAATGACAGGCATTCAATCGGATGAGGTCAAGGCCATCGCCAAAGCAGAGCGAGTGGATCTCGTCGGTGTCGCCTCAGCGGATTGCATGGAGACCAAGCCCAATCGCCGTGGTCCTCGGAGCGTGCTCCCCGAGGCCCGCTCCGTAGTCGTCTTTGCTAAAAGAATGCTTGTCGGATCGTTAGAGAGCCCCAGCAACCAGGTCGTAACGTCCCAAAATCTCGCCCTCTATCAGGAACTGGATCGGATCAGCTACGTGCTGGGTTGTTCCCTTGAACAGAAGGGCTACAGGGCTGCAACGGTCCCCTCATACAATCCAGTCGAGATGACCTTAGAGACCAAGGGATTTACAGGTGCAGTCTCCCTTCGCCATGTTGCCCAGGCTGCGGGGCTTGGTGCACTGGGAAAGAATAACCTCCTCTTGACGCCCCACCTAGGTCCTCGGGTTAGGCTAGGAGCCGTTGTGACCACAGCCGATCTTGATCCCGATAAGCCGTCGAGTGCTGATCTCTGCAAAGACTGCGAGGCGTGTATAGCTTCCTGTCCCGTTGATGCCCTCTCCGAACCCGGAAAAACCCATACTGGACGGTGTGTTCGCCAGATCCTCCCACACGGTTTGAGCGGACTCATTAAGTTCCTTATGGAGGGTCTCGATCGGCCCAAGGATGAGGTTAAACAGTCCTTTCTCGATCCCAACTTCTGGAATCTCTATCAGTCGCTCCAAGTGGGATTGCAGTACGGCTGTCATGCCTGCATCAATGCGTGCCCAGTAGGTGTTGCAACCCCAGGATAGAAGGCCGGCAAACGAGCTCTGAGTGGGAATCAAACCCTTTGGAATTTATGCAATATATTGAAATCACAGGGTTTTTTGTGATGATCGATTTGTGCTATCCACTTGAAATAATGGTTTGTTGGAATATTGGAATAGTACGTATTAAAAAGCGGAAAGAAGGGATTTGCTTGTTTCTTCCTGCCAACCCATCATTCCAGTATTCGATTATTCCACTATTCTAGCTGGGGTGAAGCGAACTTCATAATGGTCGAAAAAATATTTTGAACAGCGAAGAACGAGTTTACCACCCCGAGCGAAGTTCATTTCAGTAGTGAGAAGGGAAACATCCATATATGGATACCTTGGAACTACTCGATGAATACAGAGCCGTCAGGTTGCTCGAACTGAAGCGCGGCCAGCGGGATAAGGAAGAGGTATTGGAGAAGGAGAAAAGAATAGGGGAATTCATTGGCCACCTCGAGGATTACCTTTTTGAACACGATTGGAACGGCGAAGAAAAGGAGGAGAAATCGAGGATTTACGTGAGCAAGAGCGACCCGAAGACATATATCGAATTGAGGTACGACATAACGTATCCCGACACGAGGACATTTTATCGGATCGAACTGAAATTGAAGCGAAAGCGATTCCCCTTGGACAAGGTTGTGGCGGAGGGGGAAATGGTGTTTTCGAGGATTTAGGGTGCCTAAACGGTAACGGATCATGCTCAAATACAGATTCATTGCCATCCTTATCGGTTTTTTTCTCGGGCATGTCATCGCAGGGATGCCCAATGAGGGGAAGATAACGTCCTTCCATCCGCAAAAGGGTATATCGGATAGCTCGGGGGGCTGCGACAAGCAGGAGAAGGAGAAACAACCTCAGTTCATTGAGGGAGAAGTGCTCGTAAAATTTAAGGCGGGGGTGACAAGGGAAGAGATTGACGGCATTTGCAAAACGTATGGCTTATCGCTCATGAAACGGATCGGAAGTACGGGAGTCTATCGGTTCAAGATCTCGCCAACGTGGAGGGTCAAGGATATGGTGGATGCGTTGAACGAAGATCCCCGAGTCGAATATGCGGAGCCCAACTACATAGTGAGGATTCAACGATAAATTGGGGTATCCCGAGATTTCCACGTATAAATTTTCCCCGTTCCAATTGGTATGATTTTTGCTGTTCTTTACCTCTGAATGGCCGATCGGGAAAAAACGTTAAATGCATGCCCAATTGCGGGGGAAGGAAAAAAGTTGGTTCTAGCCTTTTGTCCTTTTTCTGTCCTTAGTTTGGATGGTCCTGACCAGCGCGCAACACCTTCACTAAGCCAATAAGGGGGATAGTACTTCCGCGGGGGAGATATCTCCCCTTTTAAAGGAGTGAATAGGAAGAAAGCTAGCTCGTAAAATGTGTAACAATTTAAAATCATAGTAAAATTCCAACTTTCAACGGGTCATTCCAGGGGGGCTGAGATGGTCTCAACACGGGACTCGGCGCGGACGCTCTTCATAACCTTCAACGTATACCGGAAAAAACCCCTCTTCAGGAACCCAAATGCCTGCAGCTTTTTCCTCCATACGTTGCGGTATTATAAACCCCAATTGAACTTTAAACTTCTTGGCTATGTGGTGATGGAGGATCATATTCATCTTTTAATGAGAACACCCCCCGAAATAAGTATCTCGCCCATCATCCAGAAGATCAAGGGCGCTTTCGGGCGGAAGTGGAAGATGATGGTCCACTGGAAGGGGCCCGTGTGGCAAAAGAGCTTCTTCAACTCAACCGTCCACGACCATGTTTCGCTGAAACAGCGCTTGGACCAAATTCACAATCATCCCGTGCAAAGGGGCCTTTCGCCTTCGAGAACGGGATATGAATACTCAAGCGCACGGGCATATGAGGAGGGAACTGACGATCTTCTTACCGACAGGGTTTTCGTTTAACCTCGCTCGGAATGGGGGCAACACAATGCTCGCTGACTCACACGCCCATCTCGGAATGCCACAGTTCAACGGAGATCGAGACGAGGTGATCCAAAGGGCCATCGATAGAGGAGTCGAGCTCATATTCACCGTGGGTACGGATGTGGGGGATTGCCGGAAGGCAATTGAAATCGCGAGGAGGAGTGATCGGGTGTTTGCCATCATCGGAATCCACCCTCATGATGCAAGGCATTTCAACGAGACGACCTACTCGGATCTCAAGACCCTTTCCGCTGATGCAAAGGTAAAGGCCATCGGGGAGATCGGGCTCGATTTCTTCAGGAACTTATCGCCAAGGGAAACCCAGGTGGCAAGATTTCGACAACAAATCCATTTGGCCAAGGACCTGGGCGTTCCCATAGTGGTCCATGCCCGCTATGCCCAAAAGGAGGTCCTGGCAGTCCTAAGGGAAGAGGGGGTTCAGGAGATCGGCGGGATACTTCACTGCTTCTCCGGAGACTATGATATGGCGAAGTCATGCATGGACTTGGGTTTATTCATATCGATACCCGGAACCATCACCTATAAGAACAGCTCGGGATTGAGGAAGGTTGTTAAGGAGATCCCCCTTGATCGAATTCTCGTTGAGACGGATTGCCCCTTTTTGGCCCCCATGCCCTATCGCGGGAGCAGGAATGAACCGGCCTATGTGAAGATCACCGCCTCGAAACTGGCCGAGGTGAAGGGACTCTCCTTTGACGAAGTGGCTCGCATCACATCGAAAAACGCAAAAACGGTCTTCCGGCTGGATGAGGAGCTCAAATGAATCCGGCAATTATCGTAGTCGATATGCTGAAGGATAACTTCAAGAAAGAGGCCCATTTCGCCATAACATCGGAAGCTCTGAGTATTATTCCCAACATCAAAAGGCTCTTGGACCAGGGGAGAAGGAGGGCATGGCCCATCATTTTTGCCTGCGACAGCTTCCTGGAGGGGGATTTCATCTTCCAAGGGAGGATGAAGCCGCACTCCATTAGGGGGACAAAAGGTGCTGAGGTCATCGACGATTTAGACCCCCTGGCGGCGGAAATGGTATTGGAAAAACGGCGCTTTAGCGCATTCTTCAAGACGGACCTTGACCAGACCTTGCGAACATTAGCGGTGGACACTGTCGTAGTGACGGGGATCTCAACCCATGTCTGCGTCCTCCTGACGGCCATGGATGCCTTGAGCCATGATTTTCGCTGTATCATCATCGAGGACTGCTGCGCAGCCCATAAGAAAGAGGTGCATCGGGCTGCTTTGGATCTCTACCGGGATTTCCCCCTCTACCCCTTGTTGAGGATACTGAGCCTGGACGAATTCCTGGGGGAATGCTGAAAGCGCTGGGAGGGAATGGGCGGGCGAATTGTGTTGACACGGGTATCTATTTCTGATACGTTTGGCTATAAGTATAAGATATTTCAAATCTTTTGAGAAAAATGGGAGCAATGTTTAGGCGATATTTTTGGGTTCTCTATCTGATATGCGGTGGCGCACTCGCCTTTGTCGGGGCCGACATCGTCAACGGAATAATCCATCAAAAGCTCCACCTCCCACCAAAGACCTCCCAAAGGAAAACCGACAAGCCGGCCAGCAAACCGGAAAAGAGGAGCCCAACTCATTATGCGGTCATCCATGAGCGGGATCTGTTCCATTCAGCCAAGGAAAAGGTGGGGACCAAAAAATCCGTTGGAAAATCGAAAAAGGTGGTAATCAAAGAAGGGACCCTTGAGAAGACACCCCTCCAGGTGAGGTTAAGGGGAACCGTATATCGGGAAAGGGGAAATTCCGTCGCCATCATCGAGGACCTCAAAACGAGAAAGCAAGACCTCTATCATGTGGGTGACATAATTCTGGGAGAGGCCAAGCTAATCGCCGTATCGAGAAACAAGGTATACCTGGAGCGCAACGGCAACCAGGAGATCCTCGAGGTTTATGAGAAGACGGAGGAGAGGGCCAGCGAAAGGCTAGCGCGAAGGCCTCCCGCAAGGAGATCAATGCCGACAGGCCCGGGGATCAAGAGGCTATCAGCGAACCGATACCAGATACCCCAAGAAGACCTGATTGACGCCTTCGAGAATATGAACGAGCTCCTTACCCAGGTCCGCGTAGTCCCCAATTTCAAGGATGGAGTACCGGATGGCTTCAAGCTGCTCTCCATAAAGAGGGGGAGCGTCATCCATCGGGCGGGCCTTCGGAACGGGGATATCGTAAAGCGCGTCAACGGAATAGAAATCGACTCGCCGGATAAGGCCTTCGAAGTCTACGAACAGGTTAGAAACGAGCCACTCATCACCGTGGAGGTCCTTCGGGGAAGGAGCAAAAAGACCTTTAGGTATGAGGTAAGGTAGCGGTTATATCCTTAGGGGTTGTTGTCCAAAACCCTGGAGCGAACATTAAAGAATTTTTGGTAACCATTCTTAGTGAAGCGAAACGGGCGCAAATCTAATTTTTGAGCCCGGAGGGTGAGTTTTAGATTTGCAGTGAAGCGAGCTCTAGAATGGTCAGAAATTCTTTTCAGTAAGCGAAATGGGATTTGGGCAACGGTCTGGTCAAAAATAACCCTTAAAACAAGGAGTCCCGATACATGAATAGGCATTGGCTGAGATGGGGGTTCATGATTTTCTTTCTCCTGGTTTTCTTTATCTCCATCCCGTCGCCGTGGGCCCAAAGGAGAGAAGAGCGAATCTCCATCGATTTCCATGACGCCGATATACGCGCCGTCATCAAATTCATCAGCGAATTGACGGGCAGCAATTTCGTGGTGGACAGCAAGGTCAAGGGAAAGGTGACGGTCATCGCCCCCACGAAGATTACCATCGAAGAGGCGTACAGGATGTTCGAGTCCATATTGGAGGTTGAGGGGTATACCACGGTGCCCGCCGGCAAGGCGATTAAGATCATCCCATCTCGAGAAGCCAAGCAGAAGGGCATCGAGGCCTTCTCTCCCAAGCGCGGGTCCGTTCTGAGCGAGGATCGAATCATTACCCGCATCATCCACCTCAAATACATCGATGCCGACAGCGTGCTTACCGTGATTAAGCCTTTGGTTTCGAAGGAGAGCAGCCTCGTATCATACGCGTATACCAATGATATCATTCTCACTGATGTGGCCTCTAACATCAGGAAGATTCTGACCATCATCGAAGAGCTCGATATTGAGGGGTTTCAGGAGGAACTATCGGTCATTGCCCTTGAGTACGCCGACGCGAAGACCCTGGCGGCGGAGTTGAAATCCATATTCGAGGAGAAGGCGGTGCGCCAGAAGTTGGCGCCCGCTCGAAGACGTCGTCGCCGTACCGCACCCGCGGCAGGGAAAAGGGTTATCAAGATCATCCCCGACGAGCGAACCAACTCCATCGTGCTGGTGGCCAACGCGGAGGATACCGCAAATATCAAAAGGGTCATCCGTGATCTGGACATTGTCGCGCCAGTGGGAAAGGGGAAGATCAACGTCTACTACTTGAGGAATGCCGACGCGGAGGAAATGGCCAAGGTTTTGACGGACATAACCGCCAAGGCCAAGCCGAAAAAGGAACCTGGAAAGGGGATCGAGTTTGCGGGGGAGGTGATAATCACGCCGGATAAGCCCACCAATTCCCTGGTCATTACGGCCTCCCCGCAGGACTACGAGGTGCTGAAAGGGGTCATTGAAAAGCTGGATATCAGGCGCTTGCAGGTCTTCGTGGAAGGTCTGATCATGGATGTTAGCATGGATAAAGTGCGGGAACTGGGGATGGAATGGCAGCTTAGCGATGTCGATTACGATAAGAGCTTCCGCGATGCCAAGCACAAGCCCTTCGGCGGAACGAGCTTTGGAGACATCAATCAGGCCAGGGTCAACCCCTTCGATTTGACGGGGCTCGTCCTCGGGGCGGCCGATGGAACCATCACCTTTGGGGGCGAGACTTTCCTTAACATCGCGGCATTGGTCCGTGCCCTTCAGACCGATACCGACGTCAACATCCTGGCCACTCCCCACCTGTTGACCATGGATAACCAGGAGGCGGAAATCGTTGTCGCCGAAAACGTCCCCTTTAAGGTGAGGACCACGGCAACGGCCAGCGGATTTCCCGTGGAGGAAATAGAAAGAAAAGACGTGGGGCTGACCCTTCGCATTACCCCCCAGATCAGCGAGGGGGATTTCGTCAGGCTCGAGATCTACCAGGAAATCTCCAATGTCCTGGAACAACCCATCGCGGGGGCATCGGACCTGGTAACCGCCAAAAGGTCGGCAAAAACCGCCGTCGTCGTGAAGGACCACCAGCCGGTTGTCCTCGGGGGCCTCATCCAAGATACCGTGGATGACTCCGTTCAAAAAGTTCCCTGGCTGGGAGACATCCCCTTGATGGGAAATTTGTTCAAGGTAACCAAACATTCCGGTGGCAAGAACAACCTCCTCATCGTCATTACCCCCCACATTATCCGCACCGCTGAAGACCTGGAGGACTTCTACCAGGAAAAGAAGGTTGAGATGAAGAAGTTCCAGGATGAGAGCAGAATCCGGAAGGATAAAGAGGGGGGAATCGATATAGATCGGTATCTCGAAAATCCATCCTCCGAGGGGGAACACCTCGAGCCCGGGGCTTAGCCCCAGCACGATGCCGAGGGGAAACGGAACGGTGAGAGAGAAAATCCAAGAGAGATCCCATGACGTAGACGATCGGATTCGAATTCTCAAGGACTGGCTACACCAGATCGAGGAGACCAGGGGAACAAAGAAGGGAAAGGTTCTTAGCATCTGCAACCTGAAGGGAGGGGTGGGCAAAACCATCACCGCCATCAACCTCTCCGCCTTCCTGGCGGCCTATAAGAAGAGAACCTTGTTAATGGATCTGGATCCCCAGGGCCACTGCGGCCTCGGGTTTGGGGTCGACGTCGAAAACCTGGAAAAGTCCATCTACGATACCCTTTTAGACGGAAGCCGCAGCCTCACGGATCCCATCCTCCCCATCAAGCCGAATCTGGACATCATCCCCGCCAATATAGATCTGGCGGGTCTGGAGACCGAATTGATGACGGACGTCCAGCGAACGACCAAACTCGCTGAAAAGCTGCAGTCGATAAAACACCTGTACGAATATATTATCATTGACTGCCCCCCATCCATTGGGCTGCTCACCATTAACGCCTTGGTGGCAAGCCACGCGGTCATAATTCCCGTCCAATCCTCCATATTATCGTTGTATGGGATCGAGAAGATCATGGAGACCGTTGGAACGCTGATGGAGGAACTCTCCTTGGACATCAAGGTTTATCTCCTGTTGACCCTCTTCGAGTGGCACCTGCGGGAATCATGGATCGTCAGGGAAAGAATAAAGTCGGCTTTCGGTAGATTGCTTTTAAACACCATCATCAGAAAGAATACGAGATTGAACGAGGCAGTCCGACGGGGAGTCTCCATCTTGGAGTATGAACCCCGCTCGATAGGCGCC
>CAYFXP010000343.1:0-2527 GCA_964346935.1 uncultured Syntrophobacterales bacterium | reverse complement strand
ACCACCATGGGTATGACCGACATGAACTTGCCTATGGTTCCCGCGACAAGTAGGAGGGGGAGGAAGGCCGCGATGGTGGTGACCACGGTAGCCACCACTGGTGCCAAGACCTGCTGGGTGCCTCGAATGGCCGCTTCATGAGGAGGAAGGCCCTGTTCCATATATCGGTATGCGTTTTCGGAGACCACGATGGCATCGTCCACGATGATTCCCAGCACGAGGATCAGGCTGAACATGGATATCATATTGAGGGAGATCCCGAAGCCCTCCATCAAGAGCAGAGCACCGGCGAAGGAGACCGGGATCCCCAGGGCGGTCATCCCGGCCACACGGAAATTGAAAAATATGCAGAGGATCATCAGTACCAAGGCAAAGCCTGCCAGACCGTTTCGTTTGAGGGTGTTGAGCCGGTTGGTAACGTATACGGAAAAGTCGTTAAAAACACCGAGGGAAACACCGGGGGGAAGGCGTTTTTCATAGCGAGCGACAAACTCGCGGACGGCCTTGGATATGGCAATGGCATCGCCGTGTTTTTCCTTGCTCACGGCCAGGTTCATGGCGGGCCGGCCGTTGAAACGGCCAAGGGTCACAGGCTCTTCGAAGTGGTCCCGCACCCGGGCCAGCTGGGACAATGTGAGGACATTTCCCTGGGGATCCGATCGGAGAATCACGCCCTCCAGCTCTCTCGCCTCAAGGATCTCGCCAACGGTCCGGAGCAGGAACTCGCCCCGGTTAGTCTTGATGGTTCCTCCCGGAAGGTTGAGATTTCGGGCCTCGAGGGCCGTCTTGATATCCGCGATGCTCAGTTCGTATTGCTCCAGGCGCCTGGGATCAACCTCGACCCAGACCTCCCGCTCCCGTGCACCGGAGAGATAGACTTGGGCAACGCCGGGAATCTCGCGGAGAGCGTCCCTGACATCCTCAGCGATCTCCTTCATGGTCAACTCGGGGAGACCGCCGAAAACGGAGACCGTGATTATGGGAAAGGCGTTCTTTATTTCGCTGACCACGGGATCTTCGGCATCCTTGGGGAGGTCCTCGATCCTGTCTATGGCTGAGGATATATCGTTCAGAACTCTATTCAAATCCGCATAATCGGTGAGCTCCACGGTGATGAGGGAGAGTCCTTCCTGAGATTCGGAGAAGATATTGTCCACGCCATCGATGTCGGCGATCTCGTCCTCGATTTTAATGGTTATGAGCTTCTCTACCTCCTGTGGGGAGGCCCCCGGGTAATCGGTCCGGATGGCGATGGAATCGAGGGAGAACTCCGGGAACATCTCGCGGGTGATGGAGAGATAGATGAGTATCCCTGCAACCAGGATCACCATCATGAGGAGGTTGACGAAGACCGAATTGCGAACAAAGTAGCGTACCATGGTAATCGTTACCTATGCCTCAATGGGAAGACCCATGGCCCAGGGAGCTGGCATTTTCCATATGTTCTTCCACTTTCTCGTTCTATTTGTTAGGACTGGGAGAATCTCCGGATGCAGAGCTTGAAGGGGACGCGGTCCACTCGATGGCTGCCCCGTCATGAAGCCTCTCCTGGCCGCGTACCACGATAGTCTCGCCCGCACTGAGGCCCTTTCTTACCACGGCCTCTTCTGGCCTGAGGTCCTCGACGACGAGGTCTCTCCTGCGGGCTGTCTTAGTGGAGCGATCCAAGACGTAGACATAGTTTCCCCGGTCGTCCTCCAGGAGCGCATCCCTGGGCACCAAAAGAACCTGATCCAGCTTCGTTATGGGAAAGCGCACTCGTGCGAACATACCGGGCATAATCATGGGCTTGAGCTGGTTGTTGACTTTGACCTCAACGGCGAACGTCCGGTTCTTCGGGTCCGCTTCGGGGTATACGTGGATTGCGGTGCCGTTGAAGATGGTATCAGGATATGCCCTGGTAGTTACCTCTGCACTCATCCCGGTCTCGATGCGGCCGATGAACTCAGATGGAATGCGGGCAACCACTTTGACCCGCGAGATTTCGAGCACGGTAAAGAGCTTCTGTCCTGGTGCCACCTGGTCTCCTATTTCTACAAACCGGTTCCCGATGACGCCGTCGAAGGGCGCGCGAACGCCCGTATCAGCCAAATCCTCCTGGAGCCGCTCAACCTCGGCCCTGGCGGCGATCAGGTCTGCCTCTATGGTTTGAATTCGAGCCTGGCGGCTCTGGAGCTCGGTGCGAGCTTTTTCGAACTCCGATCGCCGGAGCTCCAGCTCGTTTTGGGCGTTTTCCAGCGTCTTCTTGGCGACGATTTCCTTCTGGAAGAGCTCCAGGTTGCGCTCGTAATCGGCCTGGGCCAGCGCCAATCTCTGTTTCGCGATCTGAAACAGGGCGGCTCGCCTTTCATTCTCATTCCGTTCAATGGCCAGAAGGGCCTTGAGTTTCTTGACGTTCGCCTTAGCCTTTTGAAGGGTGAGGCGGTAGCGTGTATCTTCGATCTTCACCAGTTCCTGGCCTTGTCGGACGGACATACCTGGCTCTGTGCGCGAAGCCAGTCTGACAATGGGTCCAGCCACTTGGGCG
>CAYFXP010000342.1:0-10056 GCA_964346935.1 uncultured Syntrophobacterales bacterium | reverse complement strand
GAACTGAGCAACGCGATAGTGAATATTGTGAAAGCAAGGGATACTGGTGAGAGTATTGATATTTTTGATTTAGTGGGCAAAATCGAGTTAGGAGATCTCTGTTTCTTCATAAAAAATGCCACCTTGTTCGTCGGTATTGATTCAGGCATCATGCATCTTGCATCCTCTATGGATGTCCCTGTAGTGGCGATATTTGGACCCTCGGACCCCTTCTATGTAGGGCCACAAAATGAGCGAAGCCTCGTGGTCCGGGAGGAGGAGATGAGTTGTGTTCCCTGTTACCTAAAAGGCTGCAAGGATAGAACCTGTATGAGGGAGTTGGATGTCACAAAAGTGCTGCATGCCTGCGAACAATTATTGAATCAATTAGGCAACAGCTTACCTCAGGTACGTTCTTATTCCCCCGAGGGGCTCTAGTTCTCGCCTCAATCCCATATTGCGTCTGCATGGAGGAGAGATTCTAACGAAACGGGCTGTTACCCATATCCTTGGAGCAACCCTTAACGAATTTTTGGGAACCCTTCTTAGTGAAGCGACACGGCTGCAAATCCCGCGTTTGAGCTAAGATGGCGAGTTTTCGGAACGAAAGGCCGCCGATCAAAAATTCTTTTCAGTGAGCGGAATGGGTTTTGGGCAACAATCCCGAAACATATGACCCCTCCTTTTGCCCTCAAGGGCGATGGGGAATCTTCAGATATTACGAGGCCCTCTTCATGGGGTTCCGTCCTCCCGTGTCTCATCCGGTGGGGGAATCACCTCCCCCTTTGGACGAAGCCTAACAAGGCCTTTCTGTATCTCCCAAAGCTTGGCGTATTTCATATAGGCGGCGTAAGCATGATTGGACGCCATGTGAAATCCAGCAGCACCATCGAGAAATCCCCACCGAAGGATATAGGTCCACAAGAACCGCCAGAGAGGTTTGACCACGAGATCCACCGGATTGGCCCTATGTCCTGAGCGGTAAAGCTCTCCCGCTTGGATTTCAGTATAACGGTCGAGGACTTTAAGTTGATGGGAGAGGCTATTAAAGGAATAATGGAGGATCACGGCAGCGTTGACCCCTCGACCTCCAGGTGGAATCCGTCCGGTTCTCCCTTCGACCCGCACTCTACCGTGAGGGTCGATCCCCGCCCAGCGACCGGAGTTTCGTCGGAAAAGTTGGAGTCTCCATTCAGGAAACCAGCCTCCGTGCTCGAGCCAACGGTCAAGATAAAAGATCTTTCGTGAAATGAAGTATCCATAAACGTCTTGGGCGGAGCTTATGATGTCAACAATGGCTTCCTTAAGCTTTGGTGTAACGCGCTCATCGCAATCCAAGGCAATTACCCATTCACATTTTGCAGCGTCTAAGGCAAGATTCTTCTGTGCAACGTTGCCGGGCCACTCATTTTGAATAACCCGAGCTCCTTGCCTTCGGGCTATCTCAGGGGTGCGATCTTCACTAAAAGAGTCTACTACAATCACCTCATCGCACCAAGCCACGGAGTCAATGCATTCGCTGATGTTTTGTTCCTCGTTCAATGAGATAATGCACGCGGATATACTGGATTTCTTCTCAGGTGGGCTCAAAGGACAAGGAGGATTTGACATTTCTAAACCTTAAAGGGTCAGCCTTCCTGTGGAGTCTGAAAAGGCATCAAGGGGATTACATGCAACCACATGGGTGAATTCTTTTTCGATCTATCCTTATATGGGATTGTTTTGTCCTGACTTTCATATGTCCTTGATAAATCCAAGGTTTTGTAGAGGCGTTCTTAGATTACCTGAATTTGGCTCGGAAGACAATAGCCCAAGCAGCTTCCGCGGTCAAAACGCACACCTCACTTAATTGGGTTAATTCGTGGGAGAGACTTTGGAGAGCCGTCTTGACACAGGGATCAACAAGGAGTATAGAGAGGACGGCTCTTAGCGGGTCTTGCCCGTTGTCTTGGGGCCAAAAGTGAGGTAACATAGGTATACATCCTTGTTTAGCGGAGGGTTCGGACTTGAAGAAACCGATGAAGATTCTGCATCTCTTTAGCAATTGGAAGTGGACCGGACCTGCTGAACCCGTACTCAACCTATGTCGAGAGTTGGAGTCAAGAGGGCATCAAGTGCTTTTGGCCTATCGGAGGCCACCCTTTGAGGTATCCGATAGTATCGAAAGGAGGGTGAGGGAGGGGGGGGTGAAGGCAACGGACCAATTTAGGTTGAATCACGTTTTGAAGGTCCACAAGGGGTTCTCTTTAAGGGATAACCTGTCCGATCTCATGCACTTGCCTAGGTTTATCGAAGAGGAAAAGTTCGACATCATAAACGTGCATCAAACCCATGGTCACCTAATAGGGGGATCGGCGACAAAGCGGTCGTCCCACAAGGCGATACTCATTCGAACTCACCATAAACGGGAGCTTTTAAAGCCTAAATGGGGAAGTCGCTTGCTGATGCGAAGGTATACGGACGGACTTATGACCTTTTCCGAAGTTTCCAGGGCAGCATGTATAGAGGGGTTCTCCTTTCCTCCAGAAAGGGCAGCAAAAATCTCTCCCGCTTTGGACCTCAGTCTCATCGATTCAGGCAGGCCTTATCGGGATATGAGGGTGTTGTTCGGCATCGGCGAAGGAGATTTGGTGGTGGGAACCGTTGCTCGGTTTCAGAGGTATCGAAGAACGGAGGTTCTGTTAAAAGCCGTGAAATTGCTCGTGAAAGAGGTGCCGAACATCAAAGCGCTTTTGGTGGGGCGGAGCAGCCAGATGGAGGAGAGCGTCATCAAGCCTTTGCAAAGCCTCGGGTTACAGGAACACGCAGTCCTTGCCGGCTATCGGACGAAGGACTATTTCGATACCGTTGCATCAATGGATATATTCGTCTTCTTGATGGCCGGTTCCGATGGAACGGGCAGGGCTTTGCGGGAGGCCATGACCTTAGGCAAACCCGTTATCGTGGCAAGGAGGGGAATGTTGCCGGAGATGGTGGAAGATGGAGTTTCGGGTATTGTAGTGGATGACACCCCAGAGCATTTAGCCGGAGCCCTGGCCAGGCTCATACGCGATAGGGACATGAGGGCGAGCATGGGGGACGCGGCTCGGAAGAAGGCTCGGCGGGATTTCAGGCTGGATAAGCAGACCGAGGAGGTAGAGGCTTTCTATGGGAGGATGTTAAAGTTGGGAAAGTGGAATGGGGGTAGGGATCGATGAGGATCGCCCTGAGCATCGATACCTTTTCCAGGACGAGGGGGGGAGCGGAGCAGTACCTGGTCGATTTGGCCCAGCGGCTATTCCATCATGGCCATGAGGTGCACATCTTTGCCTCCCAATGGGATGAGATAGGCGATGGTCTCTTCTTTCATAGGGTTCCCATCATCCACTTTCCCAAGAGCCTGAGGTTGGCTTCCTTCGCCATCAACGACGCCCGATCCATAAAAAAAGGACACTTCGATGTCGTTTTGGGCTTGGGCAACACGTTGGTTGCCGATGTGGTGCAACCCCACGGCGGCGTTCATTGGACATGGTTTTGGCGAAGCCTGAGCGCTTATGGAAATCCGGTCCTCAGGGGGATCAAATTGATAGGAAGGCTGTTAAGCCTCAAACAGTGGGTAAGCGGCATAATCGAAGATGTGCCTTATCGGAGACAGGACTGCCCGCGGATCATTGCCATATCTCATATGGTAAGGGATGATATCATCCGGCATTATGGTGTCCCGCCCGAACACGTGACCCTGATCTATAACGGGGTGGACCTCGAACGATTTCATCCTGAGAACCGGCAACGGTATCGGGAGGAGATACGAGGAAGTCTGGGGATTGGCGAGGAGTTGGTCATCCTCTTCGTCTCCAACAGTCATCGCATAAAAGGGCTGGACTGTCTCATCAGGGCGCTGGCCCGCATCAAGGGTGAAGGAGAGCCTCGTCCCTTTAAACTGCTCGTCCTCGGCCGTGGTTCCATGACCCGGTACCTGAAGGCCAGCCGGCGGCTGGGCATCGACGAGGCAATTGTCTCCGTTCAAGGAACCCCCTATCCGGAGAGGTATTACGGGGCGGCGGACTTACTGGTTCATCCCACTTTCTATGACGCCTGTTCCCTGGCGGTCTTCGAGGCTCTAGCCAGCGGCTTACCGATAATTACCACCAAATCGAATGGGGCTGGGGGGATTATGACCGACGGCAAAGAGGGGTTTGTGGTCGATGATCCCCGCAATATCTCGACCCTGGCGGATAGGATTCATCACTTCTTCGATGATCCGACGAGGGAGGCGAGTTCGCGGGCGGCAAGGGAGCTGGCAGAGCGGCATCCCATGGAGAGGAACTTTCAGGAGATGATGGAGGTCTTCCAGGAGGTGACGGAGCAAAAATCGCCCTAATTTCCTGTTTGTTTCCGTGCTAGGACTTTCGGGTGATAGCCTTGAAGAAGGAACAATTTCGGTATCCTTTGGCAAATATGAGAAAGAGGGTTCTCTTCGGGGAGTCTGGACGGGATGACCATGTTGGTCCCGGGGTGATCATCAATGGGAGTTCAAGGAGGGACATCCATGTCCGAGAAGGTTGCATGGAGCCCCTTATTTCGAAATAGGGATGCGGTCCATAAACGGTATCCCCGGATATGGGATCTGGAGATTCTGAGGAAGCGATTTCCATTGATGCTTGAACACATCCGTGATGGGGATAAGCTCCTGGATATCGGCGCCTCCAATCGGCACCTGGAGCCTAGAATCAAGACACATTATCCCAGGGTCATTTATAAGAGCATGGATGTGGACCGAAGCCAGGCCCACGATTTCTACTCCCTGGATGAGGTGGACGAGACCTTTGACGTGGTGTTCCTCTTCGAGGTGATCGAGCACCTGGAGTTGAAGGAGGGTATGGATATGTTGGCGTGGATTTACGCCCTCCTCACGGAAGGGGGCAAGTTGATCCTGACAACGCCCAACGTGTTCAATCCGAGCCGGTTCTGGAGGGATGCTACGCATAAGGTGGGTTATTGCTACGACGAACTAGGAGGAATCCTCGTGGGGCGTGGCTTTCGGATTGTCTCCATGTATAGAACCTATAACGATGCATTTCACCGTTTCTTCTTTCGCGTGCATATCATGGCACCCCTGCATCGTTATCTGGGGATCGATTTCGCCAAGTCCATACTGATCCTGGCGGAGAAGGAATCGGATCAATGAAGGTGCTCTTCTTAATCCAGGGATGGAGGGTGGCAGCAAGCCGTTATCGGGTTCTTCAATATCTTCCCTATCTGAAGGAAAACGGGATACAAACTGAAGTAACCCCGTATCCCAGAACCCTTTCGGAAAATTGGTTCTTCTTTAAATCCCTGCCATGGTATGACATCGTATTCCTCCAAAGGAAGCGATTGACAGGATTGCGGTTGTGGTTACTGCGGAGAAGGGCTAATCGGATCGTCTACGACTTCGACGATTCAGTCATGTATCGAAATTCCGCGGCCGAGAATCCCGTCTCGAAGACCAGGAGGAGGAGATTCGGCAGGATGCTCAAAGCATCGGATGCGGTGATCGCCGGAAACGAGTTTTTGAAAAAGGAGGCCTTGAAATACAATCATAACGTGGAGGTCATCCCCAGCCCCATCAATATCGACCGATATACCCCGAAATCCTACAATTCGAAGAAGGAGGAGGTGATTTTGGGGTGGATTGGCGACCATGGGAGCATCCACTATTTGAAAAAGATGCGCCCCGTTTTTGACGCCCTATCGAAGAAGTACTGCCATTTGAGGCTTAAGATCGTGTGCGATGTATTTTTCGACTGCAATCGGATGGAGGTAATTAAGAAACAGTGGAGCTCCGACGATGAGGTCCGAGATCTGCAGAGCTTCGACATCGGTTTGATGCCCTTGATGGACGACCCCTGGTCTTGGGGAAAGTGCGGTTTAAAGATCGTCCAATATCAGGGGGTCGGCATTCCCGTGGTCTGTACGCCTGTGGGTATCAACCGCGACCTGGTCAAGAATGGCGAAAATGGGTTTTGGGCGATGGACCAAGAGGAGTGGATACGGAAACTCTCGATCCTCATTGATGATGGGCCTTTGAGGCGAAAGATGGGGTTAAAGGGAAGGGAGAAGGTGAAAAGGCGGTATTCCCTCCAGGAGTGTAGATTAAAGATGTATAGAATCTTGGAGGAACTGATGGAGGGGCCGGTTCCATCGAGGAAAGGAGTCCAGTGAAAGTCATCTTTTTAACCCACCTACGTCCCCAGGGCTATCGAATTCAATACTACTTTCCCTATTTAAGGCGTGAGGGAGTAGAAGTTGATCTGAGGGTAATCCCTCGGGGGAGGATAAGTCGGTCCCGACTCTTCGGTGAACTTCCGGTATATGATCTCATCTATATCCAGAGGAGGCTTTTGGGTGCTTTCGATCTGTTCTTCCTTCGAAAGGCCTCCAAGAAGCTGGTTTACGATTTCGACGACGCGGTGATGTATCGGTCGTCACGGCATTCGAACCAAGTCTCGCTGTCGAGGAGATGGACCTTCAGGCGAATGGTGAGGGCCAGCGACGCCGTTATCGCGGGCAATCAATTCCTCAAAGGGGAAGCCCTGAAGTATGTGGGAGAGGGGAAGGTTGCCCTGGTCCCGACCGCTGTGGATATGGAGAAGTATCCGGCCAAGGACTATGGGAAATCCGGGGATTCCATCATCTTGGGCTGGATTGGCAGCGGTTCCACTCTTTGGTATCTTCGCAATCTGATTCCAGTGCTCGAGACCCTGTACCAGAAGTATCCTCAGCTCAAACTCAAGGTAATATCAGATGAGTTCTTCGATTGCTCTACGGTTCCCATAATCAAGAAAAAATGGGCTTTGGAGGATGAGGTTTCGGATCTCCAAAGCTTCGATATCGGCTTGATGCCGCTCACAGAAGATGTCTGGTCCCAGGGGAAATGCGGATTGAAGGCGGTACAATATTCGGCGACGGCGATTCCCGTGGTCTGTTCGCCCATAGGGATCAATCGGGACATCGTGGAGGATTGGTTAAGCGGTTATTGGGCCTCCACTGATGACCAGTGGGTGGAGAGGATTTCGCGATTAGTCGATAATCCCTCATTGAGGGTTCAGATGGGGATGGAAGGGCGGAAGAGGGTGGAGAGGTTCTTTTCGTTGGAGGTCACCGCGAAAAAGGTCTTGGATCTCTTCCGAAGGCTCTGCATGGAGGGATGAATTGAGAGAAGAGGTGGTAATTACGTGAAATGGGGTCTGGGAGAGCCCTCCGAACTTCGGGCCGTGAGAAGTGACGACTGGTTCTCGATGAAGCTTGAGCGCCGGATCTTGTGGCGGTTGGAGAGGATGGGGAGGAGACCACCCTCCGTTGGGGGCCCGGATGGATAGAGGTGAAATGCCATTGGTTCGACTATCCGCAAGGGGATACCGGGGATTCGTACGTGAGGATTTCAGGAGCGTCTTCACCGACGATTTCCTGGCGGATATCGAGGCCGCCGTCCTGAGGGGAGGTGGTTGGACCATAAAAAACTCCCGGGTGAGGTGGGCGGCCGTCTTCCCCGGCCCAGATGCTCAGGCGCTGTTCATCAAGAAATTCAAGGCCAAGAATTGGAGGAAGCGCGCCAAGTATTTGCTTTTGCCCTCGAGGGCGAAGAAGGAATGGCATGTCTCCCGAGCCTTTCAGATGAAAGGGGTGCAGATTCCCGCCCCCATCGGCGTGATCGAGCGGAGGCAATGGGGATTCTTGGAGGAGAGCCTCTACGTCTCTGAGGCAATCGAGGGGGCTCAGTCCTTGATGGATTACTTTAAGGAACGGCTTGCCGGAGCGGATTCAAAGGGGGAGGAGAAGAGGAGAGTACTCTCGCTGTTGGGGAATACCGTGAGGCGCATCCACGACGGTGGGCTCTTTCACGCCGACTTGCACGCGGGCAATTTCTTGATTCGGAGAAGCGGCGCGGGGCCGCTGCACCTCATCGACTTGCATTCCGCCCGGAGGCGGAAGACCCTTTCCCAGCGGCGACGTCTGTGGAATATCGCCCAACTCTTCTACTCCTTGCACCCATTCCTCGATCAAGAGGATAAGGAGATCTTCCTCGCAGCGTATGGCGGAGCGGGGATGCCTCCCCCTGTCCTCATGAGGGTGGAGCGATTGGCCGTTCGCATAAAGAGGCGCCACCAAAGGAGCAGGGAGAAACGGTGCCTGAGGGAGAGCACGCTGTTTACCTTACATCGTTGGAGTGGATACAGGGTATACCGACGACGGGACGTTTCCGAGGAGACCCTCATGGATATGATCAAGGCCCACCGGGAAATCGCGAAGAACTTACCATCGCTGCTTCTTAAGAATTCCCCAAAGACCGTTGTTTCCATGGTGGAAATAGCGCCCGAAGCCGGCCTTCGTGCTTGCGTGAAACAGTATCGTTACGCAACGGTATGGCGTCAAATAAAGAACTGCTTTCGATATTCAAAGGGAAAGATTTCCTGGATGGCAGCCAACGAGCTTTTCAGGCAGGGGCTATCCGATCTGAAACCCTTGGCTTATGTTGAAAAGGGACGTGGCGGCCTCTTGGAGGAGAGCTTCTTCCTGATGGAGTCACCGGGCGATTATTTAGAGATGGACCGTTATCTCATCAAATCGTTCGGAAATGGCCAATTACGCGATTTGATTACCAAAAAAAGAGCCTTCATACAGCAGTTCGCCCAATGCATCGGCCGCCTTCATCGGTCCGAAATATTCCACGGCGATCTGAAGACGTGTAACATCCTGGCCCGAGAACGCACGGGTGCTTGGGACTTCAGCTTCATCGATCTGGATGCAGTTCAGCTGGGGACGGAGGTTAATTCCCGGAAGGTTTTGAAAAATCTGATCCAGATCAACTGCTCCATACCGGGATTCTTAAGCTATGCCGACCGGATACGGTTTCTGAAATGGTATCTCCAGATACACCCCATTCCGATGCCAAAGAGGGATTTGATCAAGGCCGTTTCGGAGGAAAGTCGGAAGAGGGGGGTACTCTATGTCTCCCCAGAAGGGGATGTAACGGAAGAGGTATGGGCGAGATGAACGCGGCATTGCGGCCTGACCTTTCCGTGATCATCGTCAACTGGAACACGAATGAGCTGTTGCTGAATTGCATCGGATCCTTTTATCGAACCGTAAAAGGACTCACCTCCGAGATCTTCGTCGTGGATAATGGGTCCTGGGACGGGAGCCCAGATTCAGTCAGGAGGGAATTTCCCGAGATCGTGCTCATCGAAAACCAGAAAAACCTCGGGTTTGCCAGGGCGAATAACGAAGCCCTGAGGAGAAGCAAGGGAAGATATGTCCTATTATTGAATACCGACGTGGTCCTAACCGAGGGTGCTGTGGAGAGATTGGTGGCATTCATGGAGCGTAATCCCTCCGTTGGCGTCGCCGCAGGGCAACTCGTTAACGGAGATGGATCCAAGCAAAATTCCTTCGACAACTTCCCCTCCCTTGCCACGGAGGCATTAAATAAAAGCCTACTGAGGATACTTTTCCCCAGAAGGTATCCCAGCAAACGAGTCAACTACAGCACCCCTATCGAGGTCCAATCGGTCATTGGTGCATGTATGATCGTCCGCTCTCAGTCAATCCAAGAGGTGGGGTTATTGGATGAGGACTACTTCTTCTTCCTGGAGGAAACGGACTGGTGTTATCGCATGAGGCACCGGAGATGGCGGGTGTGCCATGTACCCCAAGCAAAGGTCATTCATCTCCAGGGGAGAACGGCAGATTTGGTGAAGGAGAGGGCCAAAGTAGAATACTATCGATCCCTCTACCTTTTCTTCAAAAAGCATAGGGGAAGGGCGGAGCTCATGATGCTCAAGGGTTTCCTTTTTGTGAGATTCTGCGTCGATTTTCTTCTGGCGTTTGTCTCCTGTCTATTCACGGCCTTTCGAAAAGAGAGGCTGAAAAGGAAGCTAGGCATCTACGCTCGGCTCGTCTATTGGCACCTAAGGCTATGTCCGGAAGGAATGGGTTTGGGGGGAGAGTAGACGGGGGATGAAGACAAAAGGTTTGCGCGTAGTCCAAAATGTAATCAATGCCATCGTGGCTGGAAATCCGGCCAAGGTCATCGGCAACACCTGCCAGTGCGGGGTT
>CAYFXP010000341.1:0-33709 GCA_964346935.1 uncultured Syntrophobacterales bacterium | reverse complement strand
AACGGCCAGACCTCGATAACATCTACATGACCATCTGCCAAATGATGACGGGCAGCGGTGGATGGCCGCTTACCATCGTAATGACGCCAGATAGAAAGCCGTTCTTCGCCGGCACCTATTTCCCGAGGGAGAGCCGATACGGGCGAATTGGAATGGTTGACCTGATCCCTCGAATTCAGGAGATGTGGATGAACCGGCGCGAGGAGGTGATAAAGTCGGCGGATCAAATCATCGCCGCCCTCCAACAGCATTCGCGTAGTGAGCCGGGAGAAGAACTCGGGGAGCTTACCCTGAAGACGGCGTATGAACGACTCGCCCAACACTTTGATGAGCAACATGGCGGGTTCGGTAACGCCCCCAAGTTTCCAACCCCGCACAACCTCCTCTTTCTGCTCCGCTACTGGAAACGAACCGGCGATGAGAAGGCCCTCCTGATGGTGGAAAAGACCCTCCAAGCCATGCGTCGGGGCGGCATATATGACAACGTAGGCTTTGGATTTCACCGCTATTCCACCGACCCAATATGGCTTGTGCCACACTTCGAAAAAATGCTCTATGACCAAGCTCTGTTGGCGATGGCTTACACGGAGACCTACCAGGCGACCCGAAAGGGGGAGTACGGTGAAACCGCACGGGAGGTCTTCTCCTATGTCCTGCGGGATATGAGGTCCCCGAAAGGTGCATTCTATTCGGCGGAAGATGCGGACAGCGAGGGCGAGGAAGGGAAGTTCTACCTATGGACGCAAGAGGAGATCAAGCACGTCCTCTCGGCAGAGGAGGCCCGATTAATCATGGCGGTTTTCGCCGTTGAGAAGGGGGGTAATTTCAACGAAGAACCAACGGGGAAGAAAAGGGGAAGGAATATCCTCCACTTGAAGAGAGAGCTTCACGAGATCGCCTCGGACCTGAAGTTAACAGAGGAACAGCTGAGGGCCCGTTTGGAGAATGCACGGGGGAAACTCTTCGCTGCTCGTGAGAACCGGGTCCATCCCCACAAAGACGACAAAATCCTGCTCGACTGGAATGGCCTGATGATCGCCGCGCTGGCCAAAGGGGCTCGAGTCCTTGATGAACCCCACTATGCGGAAGCCGCCAAAGGCGCCCTGGATTTCATCCTCGAAAATATGCACAATGCGGATGGTCGCCTTCTACATCGGTATCGCGATGGGCAGGCGGCCCTCCGAGCCAGCGTAGATGATTATGCCTTCCTAATTTGGGGGATGACAGAGCTCTATGAAACTACCTTCGAGGTTCGTTACCTCCGAACGGCTCTAAAGCTCAATGACGATTTGTTGAGACACTTCTGGGACAACGAGGCGGGGGGATTTTATTTCACCGCGGACGACGCCGAAAAGCTTCTGGTGCGCCAGAAAGACATCTATGATGGTGCCCTCCCATCGGGGAATTCCGTTGCGGCGCTAAACCTGCTTCGCCTGGGAAGGATTACGGGCAAGGCCGAGTTCGAGGAAAAAGCGGTGAGGCTCGGGGGCGCTTTTTCCAAGGCCGTCAAGCAAATGCCCTCCGCTTATACCCAGCTTTTACTTGCGGTGGACTTTGCCTTAGGCCCTTCCTACGAGGTGGTCATCGTCGGCAAATCGGGGACCGATGACACAAAAGCCATGATAAGGGCGCTCAGGGGACACTTCGTGCCCAATAAGATAGTACTCCTCCGCCCCAGTGGGGAGGAATCGCCAGATATCACACGGCTTGCGGAATATACCAAATACCAATCAAGCATCCACGGGAAGGCCACTGCCTATGTCTGTCTCGACTATAATTGCAAGCTTCCTACTACTGATAGCGAAAAAATGCTCGAGATGCTCGGTGCAAGGAGCCATAAGGAATAGACTACGGTGAGAAAAATTGATATGTTAAGGGCGAAATGACGATCGTGGAGGTTTCCAATGGGTGCTGGACACGATGCCTCAGATCAACTCTGCATTAATACCATCCGTATGCTGGCGGTGGACGCGGTTCAGAAGGCAAATTCGGGTCATCCCGGCATGCCCATGGGGACCGCTCCCATGGCTTACGCGTTGTGGAGCTGGTTCTTAAGGCACAATCCCGCTAACCCAACCTGGCCGAACAGGGATCGGTTCGTCCTATCTGCCGGCCACGGTTCCATGCTGCTGTACAGCTTGCTGCATCTCACCGGATATGACTTGTCGCTGGAGGAGCTAAAGAATTTCCGCCAGTGGGATAGCAAAACTCCCGGCCATCCGGAATCCTATTGTGCGCCGGGGGTGGAAACCACAACCGGTCCCCTGGGGCAGGGCTTCGCCAACGGAGTCGGTATGGCTATTGCCGAGCGGTTTCTCGCAGCCCATTTCAACCGCCCCGGCCACTCCATCGTGGACCACCACACCTACGCCATCATCAGCGATGGGGATCTCATGGAGGGCATCTCCCACGAGGCCGCTTCCCTAGCGGGCCACTGGAGGCTTGGCAAGCTCATCTACCTGTACGATGACAACCGCATTTCCATCGAGGGAAGCACCGATCTCGCCTTTACCGAGGACCGGGGAGCTCGTTTTGCGGCCTATGGATGGCATGTGCAACACGTAGATGATGGTAACGATTTGGAGACAATAACGCGGGCAATCCGTGCGGCGCAAGAGGAGGCGGTACGCCCCTCATTAATCGTTGTCCGAACCCACATCGGCTACGGCAGCCCCAACAAGCAGGATACAGCAGCAGCCCACGGTGAGCCCTTGGGCGCCGAGGAAGTCAGGTTGACCAAGGAGAACCTCGGCTGGCCCCTTGATCCGACATTTCTCATCCCCGATGAAGCACTGGCCCGGTTCCGCCAGGCCCTCCAGGAGGGCAAGAAACAGGAGGAGGAGTGGAATAGCCAGTTTCAGTCATATGAGAAGGAATACCCCCAATTGGCCGAGGAGTGGAAGCGAGCAGTGACCGGCGAATTGCCCGCCGGCTGGGATAAGGATGTTCCCATCTTCCCCGCCGATGAGAAGGGAATGGCAACTCGGGTGGCTTCGGGCACCGTGATCAATGCCATCGCACCCCACCTGCTCCCCTTAATCGGCGGGTCCGCCGACCTTGCGCCCTCGACTAAAACGCTCATCAAGGGGACGGGTGACTTTCAGGCCGACCATTACGGCCAGAGGAACATGCACTTCGGGGTCCGGGAGCACACCATGGGGGGGATCCTCAACGGCATGGCTCTCCATGGCGGCGTAATTCCCTACGGGGCCACCTTTCTGATTTTCTCCGATTACATGCGGCCGACCATTCGCCTGGCAGCCATGATGGGGTTGAAGGTTATTTACGTTTTTACCCATGATAGTATCGGGTTGGGCGAGGATGGGCCTACGCATCAGCCTATCGAACAATTGGCTTCTCTCAGGGCAATCCCCGGCCTAATAGTCATCCGGCCGGCCGATGCCAATGAGACCGCGGAAGCGTGGCGTTTGGCCATCGAGCATAAGGGCAATCCCATAGCTTTGGCCTTGACTCGCCAGAACCTCCCCACGCTTAACCGTAACAAGTATGCCGCCGCTCAAGGCCTTTCCCGCGGGGCTTATATCCTGAGCGACTCCGCGGGTGGCAGGCCAGAGGTCATCTTGATCGCCAGCGGTTCCGAAGTGCACGTGGCCCTGGAGGCAGCGGAGAAAATCCGCGAAAAAGGAACCGCGGTGCGCGTGGTGAACATGGCGAGCTGGGAATTGTTCGACAGACAGGCAGATGACTATCGTAACGAAGTACTTCCGCCGGAAACGGCGACCCGGGTGGCCATCGAGGCCGGGGTCACCCAAGGGTGGCATCGTTACATTGGTGATAGGGGAGAAGTCATTGGAATCGATCGGTTCGGAGCCTCCGCCCCCTATAAAGTCTTGTTTGAGAAGTTCGGCTTGACCGCCAATCGATTGACCGAAAAAGCCTTGGGGCTGATAGGAAAATAAAACCCCAGAGTATCCGAGGATCAGCAAACCACGCCCGCTGCCACATGTTCGATTCCCCGGGGATTTCCATCCCCGCCAGACAGCGAACTGGAATAACAGAATAAGCATCGGCCGGGCATTTGGGCCGTTTGACCTGAAGCCTTACTGCCATGAGCCGAGCCTTTCTCCCATGGGATTGCAGATTGATCACAGGTTCCAAATTCCGTTATGATTGCTTCGCGTAAACCATCCTAAACATACAGTGATTTCCGACGGAAAATACTGTCATAAACCTATTGTATTTAACGTCAGGGAGAATTATTTTTCAATATCAAAAGGGTAATCATCCGATAGTAACCGAGAAAGGAGGGATAGAGCGATGGAAGCTGTTCAACAACCAGTGAAAAGCCGTAAGGGAGCCTTTCTTAAGGCCTCCGTTCTTGTTGCCTTCGTCACGGTAGCCATCTATGTGATTCGTTTCACCCCGGCCAAGGGTTTTCTCACACCGGAAGCCCTCAGTCGGTTCTTAGAAGCAGCGGGTATTCTGGCTCCCCTCGTCTATATCCTAATTTACGCCGTTGGCGTATGTCTGTTCGTCCCCGGGACCCTTCTGACCGCACTGGGCGCGGCCATTTTCGGAGCCTATTATGGCTTTCTCTATGTGTGGGTAGGGGCTATGATCGGGGCCGGTGCCTCCTTCTGGATCGGGCGCACCCTGGGCAGGGAGTTTGCGGCATCCTTGATTGGGGACAGGCTCAAGAAATATGATGACGCCATCGAGCGAAACGGTTTTGCCACAACCCTTTATCTGCGCCTCGTCTACTTTCCCTTCACCCCGATGAACTTCGGTATGGGATTAACAAAAGTCCGATTCTGGGACTACCTCTTCGGCACCGGGTTGGGCATCATCGTGGGGACCTTTATCTTCACCTTTTTCGTGGGTACTCTCAAGGAGGTCTGGGCTAGTGGCAACTGGGGGGAACTCCTCTCCTTCAAGGTGTTCTTCTCCGTGGGGCTCTTCATCTTCTCGCTGTTCATTCCCAAAATCATCAAGAGGATCAAAGGGGAGGATTAAAGTAAATGACAAAGCCCAAAGTTCAAATTACAAATATCGACCGCCGTCCGCGGTCGCCCGTCTTTGTCATTTATCATTTGAACTTTGAAATTAGAAATTCTCCTGGGAGGCTATCATGACAACGTATGATTTCGATATAGGTATCTTGGGCGGGGGATCAGCAGGTTTGACCGTCGCAGCGGGAGCTGCTCAGCTCGGGGCCAAAACCCTACTCGTGGAAAAGGAGAAAGAGCTCGGCGGGGATTGCCTCCACTATGGGTGTGTTCCTAGCAAAACGCTCATTCGGACAGCCCATGTCTACCATCTTATGAAAAGCGCGGATCAATTCGGCCTGCCATCCGTGGAAGTTAAGCCCGTCGATTTCCGGGAAGTGGCAAAGAGAATCCAATCGGTCATCAGCGTAATACAGAAGCACGATTCCGAGGAGAGATTCTGCAAGCTGGGCGCCAGGGTGAGAATCGGAGAACCTCAGTTTATCGATGAACACGCCATCCGGTTGAACGGGGAAACCCTTTCGGTAAAGACCTGGGTCATCGCCACCGGCTCCTCACCATCCATCCCCCCGATAGAGGGTCTGGACAAGACCCCGCATATTACCAATAGGGAGATCTTTTCCCTCGAGAGGTTGCCGAAAACCATGATCGTTCTCGGGGCCGGACCCATTGCCATCGAGATGGCACAGGCCTTCTGCCGGCTGGGAACAAGGGTTTTCGTTATTCAGCGTAGCAATCAGATCCTCAGCAAGGAAGATAAAGACATGGCGGACCAAGTCATGCATGTCCTGAGCAATGAAGGCGTGGTCTTCCACCTCAACGCCTCCGTCCTCAGCGCAAAGGACCTGGGAGACGAAAGGGAGATCATTATCAAAACGGGCGAGGGGGAAACCCTCAACCTCAGGTCAGAACTGATCTTGGTCGCCATGGGAAGGGAGGCCAACCTGCGAGCCCTCGGATTACAGGGTATCGGCGTGGAATTCGATAGAAAGGGCCTGAAGTTGGATGAGAGGCTGAGAACGGGCCGTAAACATATCTATGGTGCGGGAGATGTTACGGGCACCTACCTGTTCACCCACGCGGCAGGATATGAAGGGAGCATTGTAATCAGCAATGCGATTTTTCACCTTCCCCGAAAGGTCAACTATACTTTCCTCCCATGGTGTACATATACGGACCCTGAGCTCGCCAGCATAGGGATGAACGAAAAAATGGCCAAGGCGGCCGGGATTGAGTATTCCGTCTGGGCGGAGGAGTTCAAGGACAACGACAGAAGCCTTGCCGAGGGCGAAGGGATTGGAAAGGTCAAGATGCTTCTCGGCGAGAAGGAAAGGCCCATCGGTATTCAGATCCTAGGGGCGCGCGCGGGAGATTTGGTCAGTGAGTGGGTGGCCGTTGTAAATGGAAAGGTGAAACTATCAACCCTGGCATCCGCCGTTCATCCGTATCCGACGTTGGGAGAGATAAACAAGAGAGTTGCTGGCACTTTCTTGTCCAGCAAGATCTTCTCCGAAAAGGTGAAAAAGGGCCTGAGATTCTTCTTTCACCTGAGAGGAAGGGCCTGTGGCCCTGATCTGGACTGACGGGCACTATCTCCCTTCAGAGCACAAGGGGGATACGGAGAAAAGTAGACTATCAGGACTACGACTGGAAGCTAAACGGATACCAGGAGAGAGAGATGAAGGATAATCCACTCATCGAGCTTCAGAGACTCGGACAGAGCATTTGGTACGATAACATCCGCCGGGGGTTACTTACCTCCGGGGAGTTGAAGCGTATGATCGACGGGGGTGAGATTGTCGGCCTCACTTCCAACCCCGCCATTTTCGAAAAGGCCATTGCTGGCAGCACCGATTACGATGAAGCTATGGCCGCCATGCTCAGGGAGGACCTCCATGCCGACGCGGAGGGTCTCTATGAGAAACTCGTTATCGAGGACATCCGGGCCACTGCTGATCTCCTGGCCCCTCTATACGAAAGAACCGATGGCGTGGACGGCTATGTCAGTGTTGAGGTTTCGCCGCGGCTCGCCCATGATACAGAGGGTACCATCGCCGAAGCCCGCCGGCTCTTTGCCGCCATCAACCGGCCCAATGTAATGGTAAAGGTACCCGCTACCATCGAAGGTCTCCCCGCCATCAGGGTATTGATCGGCGTGGGCATCAACGTCAATGTCACCCTGATGTTCTCACTTCAGGATTATCTGGACGTATCCGAGGCGTACCTCGCCGGATTGCAGAAGCTGGCCAACTCGGGAGGCGACCTCAGGGGAGTAGCTTCCGTTGCCTCCTTCTTCGTCAGCCGCGTCGATACCGCCGTGGATAAGTTGCTGCCGGACGATTCCCCACTGATGGGTAAAATCGCCATTGCCAACGCCAAAGCAGCCTATATACGCTTTAAAGAAACCTATGAGGGTCAACCCTTTGCTCCTCTCAAAGAACGGGGTGCCCGCATTCAGCGCCTTCTGTGGGCAAGCACCGGCGTTAAGAATCCGCACTACAGGGATGTGATGTACGTGGAGGAGTTAATCGGCCCCGACACCGTCAGCACTCTCCCACCTGCAACCCTCGATGCCTTCCGTGACCACGGCCAACCCCGGCTCAGCCTGACCGAGAACCTAGAGGAGGGACCCAAACTCCTGGCGGAGCTCATGGATCTCGGCATCGACCTGGACGCCGTAACTCGCCGGTTGAAAGAGGAAGGAGTGGACCTCTTTGAAAGGCCCTTTGACGCGTTAATGGAGACGCTGACCCGAAAGCAGGAGTGCATCGTAGCCGGGGAGGTCAGCAAACAACGCCTCATTCTGGGTCGCTACGTCCATCTCGTGGAAGCTCGTCAGAGGTCGTGGACCGAGGCCAACGTAACGCGTCGCATCTGGCGGAAGGACGGCACTGTCTGGGTACCCGACCCCGAAAAGGCCGCCCAAACCCCAGATCTTACCAACCGCCTCGGCTGGCTGACCATTCCCGAGGTGATGCATGACCACCTGGACACGCTGTCCGACTTCGCCAGTGAGATCAAAGGGGAGGGATTCACCCGCGTTGTTCTCCTGGGAATGGGGGGCAGCAGCCTGGCCCCCGAGGTCTTTATGACTACCTTTGGGAACGGGCCGGGCTATCCACCCCTCACCGTTCTCGACAGCACACACCCCGCCTCCGTACAGCGTGTCGCCGGGGGCGTTGACCTGGCCAATACCCTCTTCCTGGTCTCCAGCAAATCGGGAACTACCACCGAAACGCTCTCCTTCTTCAGGTTCTTTTACAACGCCGTCGCGGCGGTGAAGGAGAATCCCGGCCAGAACTTCGTGGTCATCACCGATCCCGGCTCCCCCCTGGAAACCCTGGCCGTCGAGAAAAAGCTTCGCCGCGCCTTCTCCTCCCCACCTGACGTGGGAGGCCGTTACTCCGCCCTCACCTACTTCGGCCTGGTCCCTGCCGCCCTGATCGGCGTGAACCTCCACAAGCTCCTTGACCGGGCCATCACCATGCTCCATGCCAGCCATTACTGCGTACCTGTGGCCGAAAACCCGGGGCTGGCCCTGGGGGCTGCCATGGGTGAGCTAGCGCTAGCCGGCCGTGACAAGATCACGTTTTTCGCCTCCCCCCGTATTGCCGCCTTCGGGGTATGGCTCGAGCAGCTCATCGCCGAGAGCACCGGAAAGAATGACACAGGTATTCTGCCCGTGGCCGACGAAAAATTGGAGACACCGGATCGTTACGGCGATGACCGCTTATTCGTCTACCTGAGGATGGAAGGCGATGAAAATGACGTTCTGGACAAGGGTATCGATGCCCTCGAGGGTGCGGGACACCCGGTCGTGCGGATTGCCATCGATGAAAGGGAGGACATCGGCGGGGAATTCTTCCGATGGGAAATGGCCACTGCTGCAATCGGAGCAGTACTCGTGATCAACCCCTTCAACCAGCCCAACGTCGAGGCGGCCAAGATCAAAGCCCGAGAACTGTTGAAGGCATTTCAGGAAACGGGAAGCCTCCCATCAGATACCCCCGTCCTCATTGAGAACGATATCCAGGCCTTCGGTGGAACCGGGAAGGGCGCAGACAGCATGCGGGAGGTCTTTGGCGACTTCCTGAAATTGATTCGCCCCGGTGATTACGCGGCCCTGATGGCCTATGTTCCCCGTACAGTCGATACCGATAGCGTCCTGGATAGCATTCGGCTTGCCCTCAGGAATAGGCTGAAGGTCGCGACTACCGTTGGCTATGGCCCCCGCTTCCTTCACTCCACCGGCCAATTGCACAAGGGCGACGGGAACAAGGGCCTCTTTATACAGGTTACCCATATGCCGGAGAACGATATCCCTATCCCAGGCGAGCCCTATAGCTTCGGTACCCTCCTTACCGCTCAGGCCTTAGGGGACTATCAGGCGCTTGCCGAGCGCGGGCGTCGATTGATCCGCTTCCACATTAAGGGTGATGTGACGGCTGGACTGAAACAATTGCGAGATAGCCTAGGGATACGGAAAGGGTGAGGGTGCCATGGAGAGCCGAAGACACTTTATGAAGTTGACGACGAAAGTTCTCGCGGGCCTCGGCCTGTTCTTCAACGCCCCCCTCTCGGGCCTTCAATGGGCTTGGACAGAGACAAAAAAAGTCATCCTTCCCAGGGAGACGAAAAGGGAAAGCCTCGTCCATAGGAATCCCGCGGAGCTTGACGCCAGGAACCTGGAGGTCACCCCCTTGAAGGACTTCGGGACCATGGGGTTGACGGACCATGGCGTGGACCTCGATAGATGGCGGTTGCAAATTACGGGACACGTGAAAAAGTCCTTGAGCTTAAGCTACTCCCAAATCAGAGGCCTACCATCCATCGAGCGGAATGTGCTTCTGATCTGTCCGGGGTTCTTCGCGAACCATGGTTCCTGGAAGGGCGTCTCCATTAATGAGCTGCTTCGCAGGGCAGAGGTAGAGGATAGTATTACCCACGTTACCATTCGGGGACCGAAGGGCCCTTATGAAAAGGTGAAACGGTACCTCATAAGCGATATTCTCTCGGAAAAGGTCTTCCTGGCCTATGCCGTTAATGGAAAGGACCTTCCTCTCCAACATGGTTTTCCCCTTCGCCTGGTGGCGGAGGATTACTATGGGTACGACTGGGTCAAGTATGTGGAGGAGGTTACGGCCGACAAGATTTAGCGTCCCTTGGGAGTGAGATGTTCTAATTGCAGGCGCTGCATGCGCCCCCATGTGAGGAAGGGGGAAACATATGGCTGGACACCCTGAAAAGGAAGGAGAAACCGTGGAGACTATCGTTAAAAGCAAAGCCCCGGATTTAGGCATCCCCCCTGAGGCCTGTCTGATAGAGGGTAGCCTTGATCCCTGCACTATTGTCATCTTCGGAGCCTCCGGTGATCTGACCGCAAGGAAGCTGATTCCGGCTCTCTATAACCTCTACCTAAACGATGTATTGCCGAATCCGTTTATTATCGTTGGTTGCGCCCGGACGAAATGGACCCATGATGACTTCCGAGGAAGAATGGAAGAAGCCGTAAGAGAGGCGGGCAACATGGATACCTCGAAATGGCCGGCCTTTGCGACTTCTCTGTACTACCAGTCCGCCGAATACAACTCCCTCCCTTCATTTGTGGGGCTTTCCGATTTGCTGAGAGACCTCGACAAGAAAGGCTCCACAGCGGGGAACAGAATCTTCTACCTGGCCACCCCCCCGGCCCTATACGGGGCCATTGCTCAAATGCTCGGCCGAACGGGCCTGTCCATTGAAAGGGCGGATGGAAACGGATGGTCTCGTATCGTCGTCGAGAAGCCCTTCGGCAGGGACCTGGCAACAGCTATTGATCTCAACCAAACGCTCCACGAGGCCTTTCACGAGCATCAGATCTACCGCATCGACCACTATATGGCCAAGGAGACGGTCCAAAATATGCTGATCTTCCGCTTCGGCAACGCCATCTTCGAACCGATCTGGAACCGCGCCTACATTGATTATGCCGGCATCATCGCTGCCGAGACGCTGGGAGTTGAACATCGGGCCGGATACTACGATCAAGCCGGCGTATTGAGGGATATGTTCCAGAACCATATGATGCAGCTCCTGGCGCTGACGGCCATGGAGCCGCCTTCCCTTTTCGAGGCCGACCGCGTGAGGGATGAAAAGGTCAAGGTATTTCGATCCCTCAAGCCTCTTCCCCCTACGGATCAGGAAGGAAATCTCATCCTGGGTCAATATGAACCGGGAACCATTGACGGTAAGCGGATCCCGGCTTACCGCGATGAATCCGGCGTGAACCCCGAATCCCTCACGCCCACCTTCGCCATCATGCGGGCCTTTATCGACAATTGGCGTTGGCGGGACGTTCCCTTCTACATCGTCTCCGGCAAGCGGCTGGCCGGAAAACTGACCGAGATCGTCATTCAGTTCAAAGAGGTCCCCCATTCCATGTTCCGCGATGTCCTCGGGGAAGGTATTATGGCCAACCGGTTGATCGTGAGGATTCAGCCCGATGAAAGGATAACCCTGACGTTTCAGACGAAGAATCCGGGGGCGAGGATGTGTTTGCGATCCGTCACCATGGATTTTAACTACTATGAAAATTACAGCGGTCCCATGCTGGACGCATATCAAAAGGTGCTCTTGGACTGCATCCAGGGCGACCACCTTCTCTTCTGGCGACAGGATGCCGTAGAACTCTCCTGGTCCTTTCTGACCCCCGTGCTGGAGGAGTGTGAGGACTGCCCCGATCGGGCGGAACGGCTTCACCCTTACGAGTCCGGAACGTGGGGCCCCGAGATCGCCCAACCATGGATGAAACTGATTGTGGAAAACCGGTAAACCGGGTTTCCAAAAGGAGGGATTTAGTCATGGAAACCTACTATGAGCCCCAAGACCTTCCGAAGTTCGAGGAGATAGCAGAGGAGGCTTCAGAGCTTGGCAAGAAGTTCTTCGACTACTATGGTGCCGTATTCGCCGAGGGGGAGCTAACGGAGAGGGAGAAGGCCCTCATAGCCCTTGCGGTGGCCCACACCGTTCAGTGCCCCTACTGCATCGACGCCTTCACCCAGACTTGCCTGGAGAAAGGCTCCAACCTGGCCGAGATGACGGAGGCCATCCACGTGGCCGTTGCCATACGCGGGGGTGCTTCCCTCGTCCATGGCGTTCAGATGCGCAAAGTCGCTAAGAAGCTATCGATGTGAAGGTATGGATATCCACATGCTCAATATGATATACGTACCAAAGTAGGGGTGACCAAATGTCTGTAGAGCCTCTAGTACAAGAGACAGCGAAGCCGGCAAAGAAGAACGCCTTAACCGTGGAATCTTTTCGCCTTACCCTCTCTAAGCACGGAATTGAGCTGACCCGTGGCCAAACAAACATGCTACAAGTCAACATTGGTTTGCTCTGTAACCAGGCGTGCCGCCACTGTCACCTGGAAGCCGGTCCCAGCCGCAAGGAGGGGATGGACGCGGAGACCGTGCATGAACTCGTGGCCTTTGCCCGACGGGCCAATTTTCAGGTCATCGACATTACGGGAGGAGCTCCCGAACTAAATCCGAACTTGGCCGCCATGATCGAGGGGCTCTCGGGCCTTGCCCCGAGGATCATGCTCCGCTCCAACCTCACGGCCTTGACCGACGGCAAACGCGATTCCCTGATGGACCTCTGCAAAGAGCACAACGTCGTTATCGTCGCGTCTTTGCCGTCCCTCAACATGAATCAGCTGGAAGCTCAGCGGGGAAATGGGACATTCGAGAAGTCTATCGCCGCCTTACAGAAGCTCAACTCCATGGGATATGCACGGGATGGGTCCGAGCTCGAGATCGACCTGGTGTCCAACCCCACGGGTGCCTTTCTCCCCGCCTCACAGGCCCAGGAGGAAAAGAGGTTTCGCCACGATCTTCAGAGAAAGTGGGGGATTTCTTTCAATCACCTTTACACCTTTGCCAATGTCCCCCTGGGAAGGTTCCGCCAGTGGCTTCAGCATTCGGGCAACCTTGAAAAGTATATTCAGAATCTCGCTTCCCGGTTCAATCCGTGCGCGGTTGAAGGGCTCATGTGCCGCACACTGATCACCGTGTCATGGGACGGATATCTCTTTGATTGCGATTTCAACCTGGCCAGGGGGCTCTTTATGTGTGGGTGGAAGATCCACATCTCCGAAATGTCCGGGCCGCCCAAGCCCGGAACCCCCATTGCCGTTTCGGACCACTGCTATGCCTGCACGGCGGGCTCGGGCTTCACCTGAGGGGGGGCTATTGTGACCTGAGTTCAGGTCTCGAGCACCACATTGAATGACCTCACCGCCACTTGTTCGGACACCATCCATTTCGTCCGCGAAATGAAGCCAGAGGTAAGACACTACCCCAACCTTGAGGCCCTCAGCGAAGCGGCCGCTGAGTTCATCTGCTCACTGGCTGTGAAGGGGGTAAATAAGCATGGCCTGTTCACCGTTTCCCTTTCCGGGGGCAAGACACCCAGATCACTATACGAAAACCTGGCACGGCCACCCTATAAAACCAGGATGCCATGGCCTCACATCCACCTCTTCTGGGGAGATGAGCGCTGTATACCGGCGGATCACCCCGAGTCCAATTTCTCTATGGCCTTTCGTGCGCTCATCTCAAGGGTCCCCGTTCCCTCCCAAAACGTTCATCGGGTCCCGGCGGAGGATGAACCACCCGAGGATGTTGCGAAGACATACGAGAAGATCCTCAGGGAATTCTTTGGGTATCCGAACACGCACCCAAATCGACCTCACCAATCCGGACCCTTTCCCTCTTTTGATCTGATATTGCTAGGGGTGGGAGGAGATGGCCATACCGCATCCCTTTTCCCAGGTGATCAGGCTCTTGAGGAGACCAAACGCTGGGTGACGGCAGTCCGTACTCCCCATGGCTCTCCTCCAGTTGCCCGGATCACGATTACCCTCCCGCTAATCAACCAGGGACGGCGCATCCTGTTCCTGGTCTCGGGGTCCGGCAAGCGAGAGGTGTTGCGCTCGATCCTGGATGATCCCGATTCGGCAGCTCGGCGCTATCCCGCCGCCCGTGTGAACCCTGAGGGGAGAGCGGTATGGCTGGTGGATGAGGAGGCCCTTTGACAACGAGTGGGATCGCGGGTATGATTTCATGAACCCGTATCCGCCAATACCTCGGTCCCCATGGCCCGTCTCGCAAATCTCCTCGAAGCGTTGGAACCCCGCCGCCGCTCCCGCCAAAACCCCATTCGCGAGGGTCTCATTGTTTTCACGCGCTATCCCGAGCCCGGGAAGACCAAGACCCGCCTCATTCCTTTACTGGGACCGGATGGAGCCGCAGAGCTCCAGCGGCGAATGACCGAGCATATCATTGCCCGAGCCAAAGAGCTCCAGGTGAATCGCCCCGTCTCCGTTGAGGTCCGCTATGAAGGCGGCAGCAAACATCTCATGAGGGAGTGGCTTGGGCCGTATATTCCTTCCCTTCCCCAGGGCCGCGGGGATCTCGGGGAGCGAATGGCCCGCGCATTTGGGGAGGCATTCCAAGCCGGAATGAACAGGGTGGTCCTGGTTGGAACTGATATACCGGGTATAAAAGCTCACACCCTCCTGAAGGCCTTCGAGACCCTTGGGTACGCCGACCTGCTCCTCGGTCCGGCCCGTGATGGTGGCTACTACTTGATAGCGTCGAGACAAGCCAACGCCCAACTGTTCGCCGACATACCATGGGGGACGGGAAAAGTGCTGGAAAGGACGAAGCAGACCGCAGATGGCCTCGGCCTCTCGACGGTGCTCCTGGAGACCCTCGACGACGTAGATCGGCCCGATGACCTCCGCCTATGGGAAGAGGCGACAAAAGGCATGGTTGGACCTCATTCACTCAGGCGTATCTCCATCATTATTCCCACGCTCAACGAGGCGGCAAATCTGCCCGCCACGCTGGCGAGCATCCAGAACGCCCCCGATACGGAGGTAATCGTCATCGATGGAGGCAGCATTGATGAAACGGTCGAGGTGGCACGGTCCTGGGGGATAGAGGTGGTCCCCTCCGCGCCCGGGCGCGCCAGGCAGATGAATGTCGGCGCCGCCCGGGCCATAGGTGATGTCCTCCTCTTTCTGCACGGCGATACACACCTCCCCGCGGGGTTCGACCATTATACACGCAAGATCCTCGCCCGACCCGGTGTTGTATGCGGAGCTTTTCGGCTGCGGGTCGATGCAAACCTTCCCGGGCTTCGGATCATGGAGAGGTTGGTAGACTGGCGATCCCGGCGCTTGCAATTCCCCTACGGCGATCAGGCGGTCTTCCTCAGGGCGGACCTGTTCTGGAACATGGGTGGCTTCCCGGACATGCCGATTATGGAGGACTTCGAGCTGATTCGGCGCCTTCGCCGACGGGGCCGTATTGTAACTGCCCCCGTCCCGGTCCTCACATCGGCCCGGCGATTGGAAAACCTCGGCATCGTGCGAGCGACCCTCATCAATTATGCAATACCCCTGGCCTACTACCTGGGAGCTTCACCATCACGCCTCGCTCGCTGGTACGGGAGGGAACGGGGAATTCAAAGGGGGCAAAGGAAATAAGGAAGAAAGGGGAAAGTGGTTCTGCAGTTTTGCAGTGCTGCAGGCATGCCTGGGGTAGAACAATATCTCCCAGGAAGCCGATTACTTGCCTAAGCTCCATTCGGTAATTATATTCTTATTAGGCATCAGCACATTACGAAATAGGCAATTGCTCCGAGATTGATATGGAACGAGGCCATTCATACCACGACGATGAGTGGTTGCAATTCATCGATAGCAAGGAAATCCCGGCAGATTCCGGCGGGAAACCTTCTCCCATTGACCATCGCGAGAACGAGGCCCTCGATGCCTATTCTAAGATTGTGGTGGAGGCCGTGGAAAAAGTTGGGCCGGCAGTGGTACAGGTTTGGGTGGGGCGGGATCTCAGGAGCCGCAATCATCAGCGCAATGAAATGCAGGGAACGGCGTCGGGCGTTCTCTTTACACCGGACGGTTTCTTGGTCACCAATAGCCACGTGGTCCGGGGTGCCCGCACTATTGCCGTTACCCTCAGCGATGGACGCAGTTTCAATGGCCAATTGGTTGGCGACGATCCACATACCGATCTTGCCGTTGTGCGTTTGGAGGAAGCCAACTTACCTATGGCAGGCTTTGGCGATTCGGCACAGCTCCGTCCGGGACAACTCGTGGTGGCCATCGGCAACCCCCTCGGCTTTCAAACCACCGTGACCTCAGGCATTATAAGTGCGTTGGGACGTTCGCTGCGGACTCTCAGCGGGCGGCTGATCGAAAACATTATTCAGACCGATGCCGCGCTCAACCCCGGAAATTCCGGCGGGCCCTTGGTCAACAGCCGCGGAGAAGTCATCGGGATCAATACCGCTGTGATTATGCCCGCACAAGGCATCTGCTTTGCCATACCCAGCAATACGGTCAAATGGGTAGTGGCGCGACTGATCCGCGACGGGGAGGTGGTTCGTGGTTTTCTCGGCCTCCAGGGACAGAATCGGCCGATTCCCCGTTACCTGATCCGTTCGCACAAGCTGACGATTAATAGCGGCGTTTTCGTGGTAGCCGTGGAACCCCAAAGTCCGGCAGAATTTGCCGGTCTGCGGAGGGGCGATATTATCATCGGATTGGACGATGTATCGGTAACGGGGGTGGACCGGTTGCACCGGTTGCTGGGCGAAGAGGTGATCGGGCGCGACGTGCCGCTCACCGTTTTACGTGACGAGCAGAAAGTGCTTCTGACCGTCCGACCAGCCGCCGAAAATCGATAGGTTTTAACTCTACTCCCTTTCCCCGGACCCCCCAGTAGAGGGTAAAGAGTTGAGCAAAGGAGGGAATGCCATGAAGGATGTTGATTATCAAGCCGTGGCTCCGACGGTAATGAAACGGATAGAGGACGGGGCGTTTCTCGTAGCCCAGGCAGGGAATCGAATCAATGTTATGACTATTGGATGGGCCATGTTTGGACACGTCTGGCGGAAACCCATCATGATGGTAGCCGTCAGGAATAGCCGCTTCACCTTCGGCATCATAGAGGAGGGCAATAGTTTCACCGTCAGCGTTCCCACTGGTAATATGGACAAAGAGATCAACTTCTGCGGGACAGAATCGGGAAGGGATGTCGATAAGTTCAGGCAATGCAGCCTCTCTACAACGAAAGCACGGGCAATCAAGTCTTCAATCCTCGATATCCCGGGATATCACTACGAATGCAGGATCATCTATAAGAGCGCGATGGAACCCCCGTTTCTATCGAAAGACCTGGAGCGCCTCTATCCCATGAAAGATTACCATACCCTCTTCTTCGGGGAGATCTTGAGCTGTTACCTCAGGGAATGACGGGAACTAGCCTGGCGGTGAGACCTTATGGATATTACAGAGGAGCGTCCTGAGGTTAGTGGACCCCATGGCCTGATCGCAACCCTCGAAATCGTTCTCGGTGAGAAGATTGATGTTGGATCGATCCCACCCCAGGCCATCCTTTTCCTCCGGAAACCACCAACCGTGCTGCGCAGCCACGGTCCCATAGGGCACCCTGCCCGTGATTTTCACCCTCTGTTTACAGCTCCCCCGGCCGGAGGTGATTTCCGCCCAATCCCCATCCTTTAGTCCCTTCGCCTTGGCGACTTGCGGATTGACCTCGACCAGGGGATCAGGATGTCTTCGGCGCAAGGGCTCCACCATCCGGTTCTCAGAATGGAAGAAGTACGGGATCCGTGCCCCGGTGATGAGGGTGTAAGGATATCCCTTCAGCAATTCGGGTGTAGCTCGAGGGCTCTCCGCGGGTTCAAGGTACCCGGGCAATGGATCATAACCCAAGCGCTCGAAGCGGGTCGAGGATAGTTCCACCTTTCTCGTGGGCGTGGAGAATCCATTTTGGAGATGCTTCCCGAATACCTGATCCCCCCGGAGATAGCCCCGCTGACAGAACTCCTCCCAGGTGAGCCCGGAAGGAGAGAGGATGTAGTTAAGGGCATCCTTGACTGTCGGCCACCAATCCCTTTCATGGCCCATCTTCTTGCCCAACTCATTGAGGATCTTATAGTCGGACCAACATCCTCCAATCTGCACGGCCTTCTGCCTGGCCATTACCAGGCCGTGCCGTTTCCAGAGATCGGCCACATAGTCCACCTCGAGCCATGTGGCCGAGGGGAGCACCATGTCCGCTTCTCGTGCCGTGGGGGTGAGGAAGAAATCCGCAACCACCAAGAAATCGACGTTCTCGAGGGCGGACTTGACCTGGCGGGCATTGGCCCTGGTGATCAAGGGATTGGTGCTGATGAGGAAGAGGGCCTTTACCGGATAGGGTTTCTCCTCCAAGATGGCCTCCCAGACCGCCTTTGGGTTGATCACCCCAATGGAGTCGGCCAGGCGAAACCTCTCCCCTCCCAACCTCTTCTTCCTCTGCTCAGGGGGGAGGCGCTTGTGGAGCCCAAGCTCGCTGACCCTCACCACGCGCGGTGGATTGTAGAAGACATTCCCCCCAGGAAGGTCCAGATTCCCCGTAACGGCCATCAGCGAAATGAGCAGCCTTATGGTATTCGTGCAGTTTCTCCCCTGCTCGATTGACACTCCCCAGTGGATGGGGGCGGGGGAACTCTTGGCATAGAGTTCGGCGGCTTCCTCGATCTTTTCGGGCTTTAACCCTGTCACCTCAGCCGCCCAAGACAGGGGATATTCCCTGGCTCGCCTGCAGAAATCCTCCCAACCGTGGACGTGGCCCGCCACGAATTCCCCGTCATGCCAATTGTTATCGATGATGGCGTTCAACAGCCCCCATGCCAGTGCACCATCAGTGCCGGGCCGCAATGGAAGCCAGATATCGGCCCGTTTGGCCAATGGGGTCTTGCGCGGGTCCACAATGATAAGCTTCACACCCTGCTTAAGGCTGTCCACCAAGTAAAAGCCCTTGTACTCATCGGGGTGGGAAATCACCGGGTTCGAGCCCCAGAGCACGATACATCGGGGCTTTCCCTCGTAGTCCACCACCGGGAGGTTCCCGCACAAGGCGATCCCCGTAGCTACACGAGGGCCGTAGCACATGTGGCCCGCAGTGAGCACATTGGGGGTTCCAAAGAGGTTGGCGAACCGATAGATAAAAGCCTCATTATCCCTGCCCGTTCCATAGCCCAGAACCAGCGCCTCTGATCCCCATCTGTCCCTTATGTGGAGAAATCTCTCGCTCATTTCGCCCAGGGCATCCTCCCAACTGATCTCCTTCCACCCATGGCGGGCACGTCGCAAGGGTACCGTGAGGCGATCGGGGTTATGGGCCAGAAATGGGGCCATCTTCCCCTTTATACAGAGCTTCCCCCTGTTGGCGGGCCCTTTGGGGTCGCCATCTACCCGGGTCACCTTTCCTCCCTCCACGTGCACCAGGACACCACAACCACCATGGCATCCACGGCAGGTGCTCTTAATGATCTTGCCATCTCCCATCCCTTCCTCCCTCGCTCGAACGTTAATTGTAGCAAAAGGGGCTGGTGCCCAAAGCCAAAAAATTAGATTCCATCTCCATTAATAAATTCGCCCTCCATGAGCCGATCCTACCATTCCCTGTTTACCACATAGATCCCCAGCGAAACCAAAAGCAGCGAAAGTATTAGCCGAGAAGTCAGGGATTCTTTTAACAAAAACACCCCTGCAAAGGTGGCGAACACCGGTGTTAAAAAGGTAAAGGCGGAGAGCCTGCTGACAGGGTAGGAATGGACCAGGAAGAACCACAGGAGATAACTGATAAAGGCAACCACGATCCCTTGATACGCCACCGAGAGGAGGATCAACCCGTTGATTTGACCAATGGGTTGTTCCCCAAATACCATGCTGAGAACGAAGAGCACAGGGATGGAGAAAACCGTCTGGTACAAAAGGGTGTGGTGATGGGATACCCTTCCCACCAGGCGTCTCTTGATGAAAATGGTGGTGGCGGCCCAAAAAATCGCTGACACGAGGGCGAGCATATCACCCAAGAGCCTCTCCAGAGAGGGAAGACCAGCATGCTCGCTCAAGAGGAAAACGATCCCACAGAAGGCCAAGATTAAGCCGACTCCTTTGCCGAGATTCAATCGATCTCCCTCTAAGAAATAGTGGGCTCCCACTGCATGGAAGAAAGGGGTGGTATAGAGAAGGATCCAGGCGGATGATGCCGTGGTGTAAAGGAGCGATGAGTAGAGAACCCCGAATTCGACGCCAAACAGTATCCCCACGATAATACCATCCGGGATGCTTCCCGGGAAGAGCGCCATTCTCTTCAGCTTCATCCAGCTCACGAGGCATCCCGCTGCAACGAGCGAACGCACCCCCGCCCCGCAGATGGGAGCGATTCCCTGATTGCTGACCTTAATGGCCGCGGCATTCAATCCCCACAGCAAACACAGGACCGTCAGCAATGAAGCGGCAGATAAATCGATCCTCTCCTTTTCCAAACCCCCTTCCAGCGGAATAACCCTCCTTTCGCTCCCGTCAGATGGAATGTGCGGCCTTCGTACTAAATATCCTGTCCATTTACGTCCCGCGGAACACGTCCACCATACGAAAAATCCCTCGAGGAGGCAATGGCTTTCTTATGGCACCCCAATCCTGCCATGAGACCGATGAGGAGGTTGCCGATAACAGGTGAGGCACTTGCCGCCTTGACAAACGCAGAATCAACTGCTACACGTATCCCAAAATGTTTTGGGAGGAAATATGCAACTTGCAGCAATGATTGTGAATTTCATCTATGCAATAATCGGTGGACTCTTGACACTTTTTTTCATGTATATTGGGTACAGGATTTTTGACAAACTTACAGCGTTTAACACGTCGGAGGAGTTGGCCAAGGACAACCGAGCAGTCGGAATGGTTGTGCTGGGAATATTTGTCGGGGTTGGGATTGCCATAGGCCTCGTTATCGGATTGGGACTCAATTGAACTGTTTCCATGACCGAACAATCCATCAGTGAAAAGATCCTATCGATCTCCCTCATACTCATTACATTTCTCTTATTGAACGCGTCCGGTGTTTACCCATCGGATTTCCCCCCGGTAACATCCAAACGTTGGACAGGTAAGTATGACCGCTATTTCAGGAAGTACACCAAACGGTTCTTCGGCCCCGGTTTTGAATGGAGATGGTTTAAGGCGCAGGCGATTGCAGAATCAAACTTGAATGACGAGGCCAAGAGCTGGGCCAACGCAAAGGGGATAATGCAAATCATGCCGAAAACATTTCATGAAATCAAGAAAAAGAATCCCTCTTTTGTCGATATTAACGAACCCCGGTGGAACATCGCCGCGGGCATTTATTACGACCGCCATCTCTATCAAAAATGGAGGGCAGAACGACCCTTAGGTGACCGGATGTTCTTCACATTCGGAAGCTATAATGCTGGCTTCCGAACCTTAATCCGGGCACAGAGGGAGTGTAAGAAAGTGGGGTTAAATGAAAACCTGTGGCAGAGCATCGAAAGGGTTGCACCAAAAGTCCCTGGCTGGCGTTATGGCGAAACGCTGGGATATATCGATAAGATCGTTGATATGATGAGCCCTATTCTTGAATAGGGAGGTAAATATAGAGGCCCCAAGGGAGCCGGTCTTACGAAAACGCCTTGTTGATTTACTATACGTGAGCAGTTATGAGTGGAACGAAAGGATGGCCATGAAAGACGAGCGGTTAATGGGAGAAGAGAGGAGGAATTCCCAACGGCTCACCGCTGAAATACCGGTTAGTTTTGAGGTCGGCGGGAATACCTTTTCGGGGACAGCGACCAACCTTTGCGACGATGGTATGATGATCGAGGCATCACTGGCACGGAGGAATTTCCTCAGGGTTTTTAACGCTGCCCTTAAGATCCGTGAAGGCCCGGTGGAGGTAAGCTACTCCATCGCCGGCAAATCTTTTTCGAGGCGCGGAAAGATAAAGCATTACCATGTGGATTTTTCAGGGGGCAACTCAGCCTACCGCCTCTCCTTTGGGGTGTGGATTCCCAAGATGAAAATGAGAGACCAGAAAGAGCTCTGAGAAAGCCCCGAGCTCCCTGATTTTAAAGACCTCGCCCAATTGCTTCCCCCTCATCCCTTGAGTCTTTTGAAATCGAACCCCTCCTCCAGCATTTTGGCCTTTAAATGGGTCACATCCCTCCTTCGCTCGATGGCCTCCAAAATCTCCCGATTACCACTTACATCTCCCAAGAGAATGCACCCGATCATCAGGCCATCGTCGAATACCAATTTCCGATAAACGTGTCTCCCTTCGTCCTTCTCCACCGATGCTTCAAATTGGCCTTCCACGTCGATTTCCCCCGCGGATACCAGATCGATTCCCACCACCTTCAGCCGGTTGGACATCACCGTTCCCTCATATATCGCCTCTCCCCCGCCCATATTAATGCCGGCCACCTCCCCCTGTCTTTCAGCTGCAGGCCAAATCCCATAAAATTGGCCCCGATGCTGTATCAAATCCCCCGCAGCATAGATGGAGGCAATTCCCGTTTCCATGCGGTCGTTGACGAACACCCCTTTGTCGATTTCCAGCCCCAGTCCTTGGGCCAGCTCCAGGTTGGGCCGAACACCGGCCGAGATGAGGATCATGTCGCAGGGGATACGGGTGCCGTCCTCCAAGACCAGACCCTCAACCTTTGTATCTCCTCCCATTTCCCTTGATTTTGCGCCCAGATGGAAGGTAAATCCCATCCCCTCCATCTGCCGCTTCAACAACTCGGCCCCGGGTATATCCATCTGGCGTGGGAGCAATCTTGGGAAAAACTCCACAACGGTCACCCTCAACCCGGATCTCCTCAATCCATTGCCGGCCTCCAGGCCCAAGAGTCCTCCACCGATGAGAACAACCTCGGTGGCCGTCTTCGCATACTCCTTTATCCGCCGCGCATCGCCAATGGATCGGAGCGCGAAAACCCCTTCCTTCTCCACCCCCTGAATCGGGGGTATAAAAGAATGTCCCCCTGTTGCCAGGAGGAGCCGGTCATAGCCATATCGATTTCGCCTGGCACTCCATACTTCCTTCTTTTTGGGATTTATCTGCTCGATAGCCTCCTCGAGATGGAGCTCGATCTCCCGCCCCTGATACCACGATTCTCCATAGAGGACGAGGTCCTTCTCCTCGGCAGCCCCTGCGAGGAACTCAGGAAGCCTGATCCGGGTGTAATAGGGAGCGGGCTCATCGGTGAAGATGGCGATCTTTCCGTCCCCATCGTTTTCCCGTATCTTACCCGCCGCAGTGGTTCCCGCGACACCATTTCCCACAACGATATAGCGCTTCATCCCAAAACCTCTTGCACTTGATTCCCCTGCGGAAAATACCCAATCTTTTTTTAACGGAGAAAAACAACCACCTCCCCCCTCCCAGGCCCGAGTACCCAAAAACCCCTTTCAATGTAGTCCCAATGGTGCGCAAAATTCAAGGTATTGGACCCCCTTTTCCAAGGAAAATGGCGAGGATGGGATTGACAGTAAATCACCCCCACCAGGCCCCGGGGGAATTCCCCCCAGAGGATTGTCTTTTCACGGCGAAAGAGTAAACTATGGCTGTCAAAAGGGGCTCAATTACTATTATGAAATCTCGTTAATATTGGGGGAAGGCGATGCCCTTCGATAAATTCGAGGATTTGGTTGATCAAAAATGCATCGGCCTAACCGCATGACTGCAGCACTGCAACACTGGAGAACTGCATTTTAGCAACCAATGGCGACCTCTCTCAGAGATTTTCAGTATATACCCCTTGACAGCCTGCGGGATAAGGCAATATCTTCAAACTACGGGATAATGAATTCTTGTCAGCGGAGGGAGCAGGAATGAATGGGGATGCGGATCGGCGTTTCGTGAACTATACCGTTAAAGAAAAGGTGGCATGGGTCACCATCGACAATCCGCCCCTTAACACCCTCAACCATGACCTGATGGGTGAGCTAAAGGCCGTCTTCGGGGAGTTAGAGCAAAACGAAGACGTCCTCATCGTCATTTTACGGGGAGGAGGAGAAAAGGCCTTCGTAGCAGGCGCCGACATCAAGCAGTTTCCCGCCATGGATCCGGCCGTGGCCGAGAAGTTCGCCTCCGAGGGACATGGTGTATTCAATCAAATTGAGGACTTCAAGGGTCCCGTTATCGCCGCCATCCAAGGATTCGCCCTTGGAGGAGGGTGTGAGTTGGCAATGGCGTGTGATATCCGAATTGCCTCGGAGGATGCCAAGCTCGGGCAGCCCGAAACCGGCCTGGCTATCATCCCGGGCTACGGGGGAACTCAGAGGATGCCCCGCTTAATCCCCACCGGAAAGGCAAAGGAACTCATCTTTACGGGTGAAATGATTGATGCAGCGGAGGCGATGAGAATCGGGCTGGTTGACAGGGTCGTCAAAAGGGAGGATCTATTGGGTGAGGCAAGAAAACTGGCAACGATGATCCTGGAAAAAGGGCCTTTAGCTATCAAGGCCGCGAAAAAAGCCATCAATGATGGGTTGGCCGTGCCCCTGAGGGAGGGCTTGAAATTGGAAGCCCGTTATTTCGGCGGGCTGTTCAGCACGGAAGATAAGGACGAAGGGGCCCGGGCCTTCATGGAAAAGAGGAAACCCGTCTTCAAGGGCAAATAACCCCGGGTGCAACGCCCCCCGTTTTGGAGCAAGGGAATGGAAAACGAGCTTATCATCCATAAAAACCCTCACCTTCATCATCCTTGGCTGATCGGGGGCTACGAGGGGTGGATCGATGCGGGAAAGGTCTCCAGTGGCTCCCTAACTTACCTCAAGGACACCCTCAGGGCACAGAGGTTCGCGGAGATCCTTGCGGATGGATTTCACGATTTCAAGGACTTCAGGCCCAGGGTGGTGGTTGAGGATGGGTTGATTCGTGATGTCGATTACCCTAAAAACGAGTTCTTTTACTGGAAGAATAAGGACTCACTGCCCGATCTAATCCTCTTCATCGGACACGACCCCCATGTCCGGTGGAAAGCCTTCACCGATCTGGTCGTCAAGCTGGCCGTTCGCTTCGGTGTCGAACGATTGGTTACCATTGGCGGCCTCTATGACCAGGTGGTACATACAATTCGCCGAAAAATATCCGTTGTGGCCGGTAGTTCGGAGATGTTGCAGGAGCTCCTGGAACATGATGTCGTAGCCATAGATTATGCAGGCCCCGGAAGCCACGTATCCTTGCTCCAAGGGCAGGCCCAGGCCAACGGGATCGGCTCATTCATGCTCTGGGGCCGAGTTCCTCCTTACATCAAATCGAGCTCCCCATGGGATTCTGTTCAGATACTGGAGTTGCTTTCGAAGCTCGTTCCCTTTAAAATTGATCTGCGAGGATTGCGGGCGGAGGCCAAGCTCACTGATGAGCAGTTGCAGAAAGCCGTGGAGGAGAAGCCGGATTTAAAGACCTATGTGAAACAAATGGAATCCATGTACCGATCCAGGCATCCGGAAAAATCGAAGTCCGGGGATAACGTCATAACCATTGAGGCCTTCTTGAAGCACCTTGATAAGGGGGAGAAAAAGGAGGACTGAGGTTCGTCCCAGTTCTCCTTGGACAAGCAAAATATCACTCTCGGGCGGTTTAACGGAGCATACAGCATCTCTTCGATTGGATAGCACCTTCTTTGAAAAGGGGCAAGGTTGCCCCTTTTCTCGTATCGATGAAATACGGATTGCCGAAACGCCTGCCGGATCTCCGGCAAATGAATATACGTGCTCATGTACCTCCCCTTATAGGGTGAACCCGATGCAAGCTTCAGGAGGGGGCCATGGATTTCGAGTTGACCGAAGAACAAAGGGACATTATCAGGGCAGCCCGGGAGTTCGCGGAGGGGGAATTCCCCGAAATCGCCCAGGAGTGCGACCGCAAGGAGGAATTCCCGAGGCATCTCTGGAAAAAGGCATGCCAATTGGGATTCGTCGGCGTTTATATTAAGACAGAGTACGGTGGGGCGGGATTGGGCTTTCTTGAACACTGTCTCATCACTGAGGAATTCTGGAGGGTGGATCCAGGCATAGGCCAGTCCATTTTGACATCTACCTTCGGATCAGAAATGATTCAACTCTTCGGGACGGAAAAGCAGAAGAAGGCGCTTCTCCCCCCATTGGTAAGGGGGGAGGCTATTACGGGAGCGGCAATTACGGAACCCGATGCAGGCAGCGACGTCGCTTCCGTCGCCACCCGGGCCATTCCCGAAGAAGGAGAATACATCATCAACGGCAGCAAATCCTTTACCACCAATGGCACCACAGCGAACTTTATCCAGATCCTCTGCCTGACGAATCCAGAGGTTGAGTCTCGGCACCAACGCCACAGCGTCATCACCGTAGAAACCGATCGCGAAGGGTTTGAGGCAACCCCCCTTAAAAATAAGCTGGGAATCAGGGCTTCTGAGACAGCGGAGCTAACCTTCAGCGATGTCCACGTTCCAAGGGAAAACCTGGTGGGCACGGAGGGAGACGGATTTCGTCAGTTCATGGTCTTCTTCGATTATACGAGGCCACAAATCTGTGCCCAGGGCGTGGGACTTGCCCAAGGTGCTATGGAAATGGCCATTAAACATGTGAGGGAGAGATGTCAATTTGGAAAGCCGTTGGCCTCTTTCCAGGCCACTCGGTTCAAGATTGCCGAGATGGCCACCCGAATCGAAGCAGCGAGGAACCTTTACTACAAGGCAACCTGGATGCTCGATCAGGGAAAACGAGACTCCAAACTCATCTCCATGGCGAAATGGTACTCCGGTGAATTGGCGGTGAGGGTCACCGATGAAGCGCTTCAGCTCCATGGCGGATATGGCTACATCGGAGACTATGACATCGAGCGGTTTTACCGTGATGCAAAGATCGTGGAAATCTACGAGGGAACCAAGGAGGTCGAAAAGATCATCATTGCCCGTTCCATCTTGGGAAGGGATTGACTCCCGCCATTCCTGATAGAAAGAGGATTCCTTTCCTTATATGTTAAACGGGCTTACGTCTAAAAGCGCTCCCTCCTTTCGCTGGGCTTATCGTCGATTAGTTCCACGAAGTAGCGCTTTTTCCTCTTGCCACCCACCGCTGAAACGATGGTCCGCAGCGCATTGATATTGGTACCCTGCTTTCCCAATACCCTGCCTATGTCCTGCTTCGCAACCCTAATCTCCAAAATATTGGCCTGGTCCCCGTCGATCTCCTTTACCTCAACCTGGTTGGGTTCATCGACGAGATACTGCACCATCTTCTCGACTAGCTCTTTCATCGCTCACCCCATATTCCAGTGACTGACCTATTAAACCCCCACACCTATTTCGCAATGTTCCACCTTTTTTCTCCTTATCACCTCCTTCGGACGCTGTAATACCGTTCCTTGTTACGCCATATCCAATGGCGGCCCCCGCAAAAATATCACCCGGATGGTTAACTCCTAGATAAACCCGGCGACATCCCACGAATCCTGCAATACTATACCATAAAAACTAGCACTTTCCATATCGAAGAGAAAGCGTCATTGCAATCATCATCGCCTTCTCTCCTTGCAACCTTCCCCCTCCCCTAGCCGGTCCTCCCTATGATGGCTACTATTTGGGGCAACCTCGGAATAATCTGGGAGAGGTCATTGCCCTTTATCACGACATCGGCCATCCTGTCTAGTTCGGCAGAGGAGGAATTGAAGGAAATGGCAAATCCCGCCATCTCAAACATCTCCATATCGCCAGCGCTATCCCCGATGGCGATGATTTCGTCGCTTCGAACCCCAAACATATCCATGATGTTCCGAACCCACTCGGCCTTTCGATCATAACGGACTTTAATCTCCACCTCCCCGCTCAAAATACCGTCCTCATGGAGGAGTCGATTTGACACCCCGTAATCGAACCCGTATTTCTCCTCAACCCATTCGGATAACACATCTAGACCTGAGGAGATAAGGGTCAGCTTTAGGCCCAAATCCTTCAACAGGGAAGTCAGCTCATCGGCCCCTGGGTTGAAGGGGACGGTCCGAACAATATCCCGGAGTTGGTCAACCCTCATCCCCCTCCAGACCTGGGCATCCAGTTCGCAGAACTGCCGATAGGAGATCTTACCCTGGAGAAATCGCCTCTGGTAATCCTCAGCGTAACCATACCACTTCCCCAACTTCACGTGGATATATTCCCAGATGGACCTTTCCGCGGTCAAGGTCCCATCCAGATCGAAAACGACCAGTTTATAGTTGGGAAAATGGCCCACCGTTCCCTCCGCCGTTTGCATCTTACCATAATAGAAAGGCAAAGCAAACCAAAAGAATATGTAACGTTATAATTGACAAGGAGGCACCCGGGTGATAATGAAAAGCTGTAGAAACCGACACTGTCTGACCGACGAGCTCCTGGTTTCTACCAGGCTGAAAAACCCGATATCCATACCAGAACGGGGAAGGGGAGAGCGATGGAAAGGGAGCCCAACCAAGATCAGGTCTTTTACCGAAACCTGAGGAAGTTCTACCCCACCGTAAGCCACGGAGAGGGTATTTACCTCTACGATATGGACGGGAAACGGTATATCGATGGCTCGGGAGGCGCCGCCGTGGTAAGCATTGGCCACGGTGTGAGGGAAATCACGGAGGCCATGGTCAGACAGGCGGAAAAAGTCTCCTTTTCCCACGGATCCCAATTCACCAGCGAGACCGCTATTGCCCTTGCTGAACGGATCGTGTCGCTGGCCCCCGAGGGGTTGAGCAAGGTCTACTTCCTCTCTGGAGGCTCGGAAGCCATCGAAACGGCCGTGAAGATGGCCCGTCAATATCAGGTGGATCGGGGAAAACAGGATAAATACAAGGTTATCTCCCGATGGACGAGCTACCACGGGAACACCCTCGGCGCGCTAGCCCTTTCAGGCCACGCGGGGAGGAGAAAGTACTATATGCCCCTCATTCAACACACCCCGCATATCGTCCCGGCTTACTGCTATCGTTGCCCCTTCGACCTGGAACCCGAAACCTGTTCACTGGAATGTGCCGAGGATCTGGAACGCACCATCCTCTATGAAGGCCCCGATTCCGTATCCGCCTTCATAGCCGAACCCATAGTCGGCGCTACCGGCGGTGCACTGGTACCCAAGGATGGATACTTTCAAAGGATCAGGGAGATCTGCGATCGGTACGATGTGCTGCTCATCATCGATGAGGTGATGACCGGTATCGGCCGAACGGGGAAGAATTTCGGCATCGACCACTGGGACACCATCCCCGATCTCATCGTCTCGGCTAAGGGTCTCGCCAGCGGATATAACCCGATATTTTGCGTCATCGCCAAAGAGGAAATCCACCACACCATCAAAGAGGCCTCAGGGGCTTTCGTTCACGGCCATACCTACTGTCAGAATCCCATGTCCTGTGCCATCGGCCTGGCGGTGGCATCCTATATCGAGGAGAACCAACTCATTCCCCGATGTGCCCAAATGGGCCGATATCTCCTTGACCAGCTGCAGATTCTCAGGAAGCGGAAGATCGTGGGGGATGTACGGGGAAAGGGCCTTTTCGCCGGTGTGGAGTACGTGAGGGATAAGGAAACCAAGGAGACCTTCGATCCAGGGTTCAAGGTAAACACCCTCATAACGAATAAGGCCTTCGATAAGGGATTGATCGTTTACCCCGGTGCAGGTGGCGCGGACGGGGTAAGGGGAGACCACTCCCTGTTGGCCCCCCCATTCATCATCACCGAGGATCAGATCGATGATCTGGTTCGAATCCTGGATGAAACCATTGAGGAGGTGGGGAAATCCATCACATAAAACTCGTTGAGGCCTCTGGGGATTGGCTTTGATCGGACCGATACACAAAGCTCATAGAGGAGAGGGGGTTCGCGGCTAAACATGGAAAAGGTCATAATTACCGCAGCCGTAACCGGTAGTCGAATCACTCGAGATGTTGCGCCTTACATCCCCATTACACCGGAGGAGATCGTCCAATCCTCGGTAGATTGCTGGAATGCAGGGGCCTCCATCGTTCACATCCACGTTCGCGACCCGAAAACGGGCCTGGGGACTCAAGATTTACATCTCTTCCGGCAGGTGGTGGAGCCACTGAGGGAGAAGACCGACCTTCTGCTCTGCCTAACAACGAGCGGTATCCCGGGCCGCAATCTCCCCATCGAGGAGCGCCTGATCCCCCTGGAATTGGAGCCAGAACTCGCATCCTACGATGCCGGCTCCATAAATCTCGGCGGAACGGTCTTCATCAACACCCCCGAGTTTCTGGAGGCTGCAGCCGAGAGGATGAGGGAGAAGGGGGTGAAACCCGAGCTTGAGGTCTTCGATGTGGGGATGATTGTCACCTGTCTCCGCATGAGGGATGAGGGTTTGCTTGATGAGCCGCTTCACTTCCAGTTCGTCTTGGGCACTCCCTGGGGAAGCCCGGCCACCCCGAAATCCTTCCTCCACATGCACGAGCACATTCCCCAGGATTCGACGTGGTCCATCATCGGCATCGGGAAAGGCCATCTCCCCATGTCAATGATGGGCCTGATCATGGAGGGGCATATCCGGGTGGGTATGGAGGACAACATCTACTATCAGAGGGGCGAGCTCGCCAAGAGCAACGCCCAATTCGTTGAGCGCATCGTCCACATCGCACGGGAGTATGGCAGGGAGGTTGGCACCCCGGTGGAAGCGAGGCAGATTCTCGGGTTGCGCAAAAAATAAGGGAAGGAGGAAACACATCCCATGCCAGTCGACAAAGCCAAATACGATGAGACGAAAGTCCACGAGGTATCACTGCTCCAGCTGGAGATCGCGGCCGAAATGCTGCGCCTCGATGAAGGGCTGAAGATGAAGCTAGAAAGACCCAAGAGGGTGTTGATCGTCAATTTCCCTGTGAAGATGGACAACGGCGATCTACAGAACTTCACCGGATACCGGATACAGCACAGCATCACCAGAGGTCCTGCAAAGGGCGGCATTCGCTACCACCCCTCCGTCGATCTGGATGAGGTGATCGCCCTGGCGGCGTGGATGACGTGGAAGTCGGCGGTGGTGAATATCCCCTACGGTGGTGCCAAGGGCGGAGTCAAGTGCAATCCCAAGGAGATGTCAAAAGGGGAATTGGAACGAATGACACGGAGATATACCTACGAGATCGCCCCCCTAATAGGTCCCGAGAAGGACATACCCGCTCCCGATGTGTATACCAATGCCGAAACCATGGCGTGGATCATGGATACCTACAGCATGCTGCACGGATACTGTATTCCGGGTGTAGTTACCGGTAAGCCCATCGAGGTAGGCGGATCCCTGGGAAGAAGGGAGGCTACTGCCCAAGGGTGCGTCTATACCATTCAGGAAGCCGCCAAACACCTGGGGCTCGATCTGGAGAAGTGCACCGTTGCCGTTCAGGGGTTCGGCAACGCGGGGTACAACGCCGCCCAGATCATCCATAGGCTCGGGGCCAAAGTCATAGCCGTAAGCGACTCCAAAGGTGCAATTTACAATGCCGAAGGGCTCATTCCCGCGAGGGTATTGAAACACAAGGAGGAAAGCGGTTCGGTTGCCGGCTACAAGGATGCCGATGAAATTACCAACGAGGAGCTCCTGGAAATGGAGTGCGATGTCCTCATACCCGCGGCCCTCGAAAATCAGATCACCAAGGAGAACGCCCACAAGGTGAGGGCGAAGATCGTCGCCGAAGCTGCCAATGGCCCCACTACTCCTTCTGCCGACGATATACTCTACGAGAACGGCGTCTTCACCATTCCCGATATCCTCTGTAACGCCGGGGGCGTCACCGTCTCCTACTTCGAGTGGGTCCAGAATATCCAGGCCCTCTTTTGGACCCTGGACGAGGTCAACGATCAACTGGGCAGGATAATGAGGAGAAGCTTCTGGGATGTAGTGTCCATAACGAAGAAAAAAAAGGTCCATATGCGCACGGCTGCCTGGATGCTCGGGGTGGGAAGGGTAGCGGAAGCAACGAGACTTCGCGGTATCTATCCATAATTCACGACTCCTCCGGCGGCGAAACCCGTTCCCTTCGTGGTGTGGTTCTAGCCCTTACAGCGCGGGAAATGAAAACTTCAGGGACTCTTTATCGTCCTCCTTTTCCACCTTTACACTTAATTCCATCCGCCCGTCTCTCAGCCCCAGGGAGAGGGGTACCTTTCCCTTTTCCCCTTCCAGATGGGTGATGGAGTGCACGATCTCAAAGATCTTATCCGCAATCTCCCCAGGAGGCACGGGGAGCCTTATCTTCTCCTCCGCCTTAACGGTCACCTTGGGCTCGCCCTTTTTCTTCTTGAAGGAGAGCTTTCGGGCTTTCTCCGTGGTGGCATAGAGAATGGAGAGCGCCAGATACTTCAGCGCATCCTCTTCGAGATCAGGGCTCGTTTCGGAGGCCATCTTCTCCATCTCCATTCGGTAATCGGTCTCCATGTAGCAATCACACATCTCCTGGAGCCTTGCATGGTAGTTACGGGATATTTTCTCCATCGAACCCCTCCTTTTGTTATACCATCACATTTGATGGATTGTTGCCCGAGTTCCCTGGAGCGAAGATTAAAGAATTTTTGCTAACCATTCTTAGTGGAGCGGAACGACCGCAAATCTAATGTCTGAGCGGGAATTTGGGCAACAGTCCCACAATTAATGGAATTTGCTAAAATTCCGTCACCTCCCCCCCGGGGATGGGGCGACGGGTTCCCGTGTTGACATCAAGGGTGAACCCGGGCTCGATGATTCCCGATTGGGTGTAGCCCCGGTCCTCCCAGTACCCGCCCTTATCGGTATCAGTCAGCGCGACTGTCTCCAACCATTTGGTGCTCTTGTAACCATAGAGGTTGGGGATTACCATCCGGAGCGGACTCCCGAATTCCCTCTCGAGGGGACCCCCCTCCACCCCATAGGCAAGCAGCACCCTCGGTTGATCGAGATCGGCCAGGGAGACGGTCGTCTCATACCCACCCCCTAAACTTGAAAACGCCGCATAGCTGGCCTCCTTCCTCGGGGTGAAGGTCCGGATAAAATCGCTCCAGAGCACCCCCTCCCACGTCGCCCTCACCGACCATCCGGAAACCGAGGTGAGCCGTGCGTTGACCTTCGAAGCGGGAAGGGCCATGATCTCCTTCCAGGTGAAGGACCGTTCCTTTTCCACCAACCCCTTCACGTGAAGCCGGTACTTGGCCACGTCGATTTCCGGCATTCCCCCTGCTTCAAAAACTGGAGCCCTCAGTCGGGATAAGACGCTCATCGCTGACCCCCTAATGGAAAATTACCAGGATAGGGACAAGCGTTTCAAGCACATGCCCGGAAAGATACGAAATCCCCGATGCGGCCTCTTTTACTGCATTGGTCGAAGTGGATTCTCAGGAAAAATTCGAACCCCAGGCCGGAATCTATGAGGGAAAGACCATCTTTCCGCCAATATGTCCCAGGAGGCTTACCAGAGGCATGAGGGCGAAGATAAGGATGGCGTATATCCACCAGAGATTCCCCGATTGGATGATGATTACGGGATCGAGGAACCTCCAGATGACGAGGATGCCGAGCACCGAGCAGAGAATCATGGAGAGGGCGATTTTGTACTTCACAGAGGTCGTGAGCACCGCTCCGTAATTAACCCACCAGGCGAAGAACCCCGTGGCAATTGCGGCTGCGGACCCCAAGACGCCCAAACAGAGCATGTAGAAGCTCGTGGTCTCGAATGAATTATTTCGCGTTAAGGCGTAGAGGACGAGAAAAAGCGGGGCAACCATCAAAAAGGCGATGGGGAAGTGAACCGTCATGGGGTGCGGCTGCCTCCTCAACAGGGGATAACTGTCGAATACCTTCTGGAGGAATTCGGGCACTC